>JAQXQS010000046.1 GCA_029101305.1 Clostridia bacterium
GATGGACGAATTGCTTAATTGTATAGAAGTACAGAATGCTTTACAGTTCCTAAAGGAGGACGACGAGAGAACTCTGAAGGAACACCTTGAAATGTGCCAGATTCCAGCGCCCTCTTATGAAGAGCGGGAAAAAGCAGAGTATGTCCGGGGCAAGATGGAAGAGGCCGGGCTGGAAAATGTGCATATAGATGAAGTGGGAAATGTGCTTGGAACCTGGAAAGGAAGCGGGCATGGCCCAAGGATCATGATCGCGGGACATACGGACACTGTTTTTCCAAGAGAGACAGATCTTACTCTGAAAAAAGAGGGAAACCGTTACAGCTGTCCGGGAATCGGGGACGATACCAGAGCTGTGGCAGAACTTCTTACCCTGGCGCGAGCTTTGAAAGCCACAGGAATCCGTGGTGAGGGAGATATTGTTTTCTGTGCAAATGTGTGCGAAGAAGGTTTAGGCGATCTGCGTGGAACTAAGCATGCATTTGGAGCAGATACTGATAGAAACAATAGTATAGGAAAAAATGACTGCGCAGACAGGATTTCACGGACGAGCGAGAGAGACTGTCAGGAGAACCGGGTTGAAGAAACGACTGCGGATAAGTATGATGGTTTTGTATCCATAGATGACAAGAATACTGCCGGAATCATTTACAAGGCCGTTGGAAGTGAGCGCTATCTGGTAACCTTTCATGGTACCGGTGGGCACAGTTTCACTGGTTTCGGAATCCCCAATCCGATTCATGCAATGGGACGGGCAATCGGGAAAATCAGTGATTTCCAGGTGCCGGAGAATCCGAAAACCACTTTCAGCGTAGGCGTTGTAAATGGTGGGACCTCCGTAAATGTAATCCCAGCAGAATGCTCCATGTTGATCGATATGCGCTCTGTGGACGCAGGTGAGCTGGCGAAGCTGTCTGAAAAGTTTCACCAGGCGGTAGAAGAGGCTGTTCAGGAGGAAAATGCGCGCTGGAACTATGTGAATTCGGGAAGAACAGAAAAAACATTATCAACGAATCGTATCACCGTAACCTTCCAGCAGAAAGGAAAGCGCCCGGCTGGAAGCCAGGAGAAAGACTGTCTCATCGTCCGCGCTGCTGATGTAGCGAACCAGGCAATTGGCATGGAGACAGTCTACATCGGCGCTGCCAGCACAGATGCCAATATCCCCATTAGCCTTGGAATCCCGGCAATCACTGTGGGCTGGGGCGGAAAAGGCGGCGGAGAGCATACGGTTCACGAATGGTATGAGCATGTGGAGTCCTGGAAAGGCCCGCAGCGTGATCTGCTTTTGTTGCTTGCGCTATCTGGATATAAAGGAATCCGGAAATATCAGCTTACATAAGAGCTTCTAAAAAACTACTGGGCAGTGTTCTTCTGCCCTTTTTTCTTCAGAATAACGAAAACCAGAATTCCCGTGAACAGAATAAACAAAATGGAGCAGGAGAGCAGATAATTTAAAGCGGCCCCCATAATTCCCCACTGTTTCACCATGGTACGGGCCACGGCAATGGTAAGAACTGCTGTGATGGAATATACCGGAAGGAGGCATTTTCCCCAGCGGATGGCAATCAGGATGTTGTATAGCATATAAACCTCTGCGCTGATGCCGCCGCCTACAAGAAGTACAATAAACTGCAATTTAAATGGAGAAAGATCTACCCCATAAATAATCTCCAGTAAAGTTCTGCCGATAAGATGTCCGCCAATTACGATTCCTACGCAGCATACAAGAATGATGCCGATAATACGGAGTACGTAAGTCACGAACTTCTTAATGTTGTTTTCCCACCAAAGCTCAGCAATTGTAGTAATCGTAGGCTTGAACACAAATTCGCACATTAAGGTAATGACGAAGGATGGCATAAAAAGAATACTATAATAGGTCTGGTATTCATCGGTCATAACACCTGCCATGGCGTATTTCGGAACATTGTAAAGGAGCAGGGAAAGAAAAGTGCCTACAAACATAGGGGTACAGATCTTAAGAAGCTCCCATACATGGGACAAGGCAGGCGATCCCTGTTTTTCCCCGAGGGTTCCGTATCTGCCTGAAAACCAGGTGTTAACAGCCAGGCAAAGAATCAAGGAAGTAATGGCGGTGGCGACACAGGTTATGTACAGGCTTTTGGTGATGATCAGAACGCCTGTGAAAAATACAGCTGAGTAAATGTTGCGGATTGCCAGGGATTTTCCCATCTGCTCCACATGATATTTCTGCTGCAGGTTGCCATGGAAAACATCCTCTACTGCATCGATCATTTTCATCATGATGATAAAAATACTGATGATGATGTATTCGCCGCTGAAGCTATAGGAACTGTATACGATTCCGAACAGCATCATCAGGGCACAGGTGATCAGACGGGACAATTTGTATTCAGAAAAAGAATATTTACGGTTCAGGTCTGTGGCCTGGTAGGTTCGGACACCGTAGCGTCCAACCTGGAGGAGCAGCTGGGCAGTGGCATAGCTGAGAGAATAAAAACCAGCCAGCTGTGCCCCGCAGATACGGGTTACAACAAGAAGATACAGAAAGGAAGAACCAGAATAACAGGTGCTTCCGATCATATTCCATAAAAAAGCTTTTTTTACATTTTTTTCTTTATTCATTTATTAGATCCTTTTACAAATACTGCTTTATAGAGTTTTCCGGCAACACTGTATAATCCTGTTTTCTGGAGAATAGGATTTACCTTGCGGATGATTTGCGTAAGGGCAGAGCCCTTCATGTATTTCCGGAGAATCGTCTCTTTTTCATCCAGGGAAGCAGCGGCTGTATATTCTGCCCAGAATGCGTCACGGTTTCCCGGGGCTTTTGCAGAATATTCCAGATGAGGCTGCCATCCTGCTGCTTTGGAAACCGGCTGGCAGGCTGCCTTTTCTTTAAGCTGGGAAAACAGCTGTTTTCCCTTAGGGGTATTTACAAGTACTTCGTTGACGCCACCGGTGACATCAAATTTGATTCCGGCACTGTCTACATTCCAGAAATCACCCAGTGTGAAATCAGCAGGACGCTTAAAGCTTGTATAATGGCAGTGGGCACAGGAAGGACGTACCGGGTAGTTGCTATGATAAATGTCATCGAAAGAAAATTCATTGACAGCTTCCAGAGTTCCGGCTGAAGTCTCCACATCCATAATGTGTTTCTTCCAGGAAAGACGCTTGCTGCGCATATTAATGGCTGTGATCTGAGTATCCGGAGCCATATGTCTGGTGCTCAGGATTTCCAGATAATCCCGCCATACGCCTGGACTTGGAACACCATGGCAAATGTTATCACAGGTATAAAATCTGCTGGTATCGGCATGCTTCATTTCCAGGAAATGATTCACTCCTGCAATCTGGCATGGGGTGCCTGTGACAAGTACAGTGAGACCATTTTCCAGGTCTTCACAGATAGTCTGGTAAACCTGAGAAGGATCACTCTGGACATATTTGGAAGTGCGGTAAGCAGCGGCTCCTGCAGCAGAATCTGCACGCATATGGCGTACCTGGAAACCTTCGTCAAAAGCTACGCCATAAATAACACCGCCTTGCTGTAGCGTCCAGTCTGCAAGCAGGGAAAACATACCACCGGAAGAACTCTCCTTTACAATATCCTTCTGGTGATTCTGCAGGGCGTAAATATCCGGAACTGCCTCAGCTCCAGTATAATTTTCCTGAAGGGGACAGACCCTGGTACAAAGATTACAGTGAACACATAATTCCTGATTGATTTCAGGATAAACGAAACCGCACTCATCTTCCTTCATGGAGATGGCGGATCTGGGACAGGTAAAACTGCAGGCCATACAGCCGCAGCAGTCCTGCTTTTTTTGATCGGGTGTAAGCATGGTAAAAACCTCCGTGGTAGTAAGATCTAGCACATTTCCACCATCTTGCGGAGCTGTTCCATAGAATGCTCCCGGAAACGGGCAATCTGCTCGTTGGCATAGGTGAAATCAATTTCTTCGGTAAGCTTCTCGTAGGAAACATTATCCATAGTCCGGTCGGTAAGATTTACCATATTAAGAAGCTGCTGTACACGGCGGTTCATATGGTGCCCGTTTACCTTGGCGAAGAATTTGCGGTTAAAAATAAGGGAAAATACAACGCCATGGAAAGAATCTGAAATCACATATTCTGCATTTTTGAAAAGACCCATCCATTCTGCCGGTCCTACAGTGATCTTACAAGCGCATTTCAGGAGTCCCACAAGCGGGAATGGAATGTAAACAATACGGTAACCGGTCTTATCGTGAAGACGGCGTGCAAAATCCACGATCTCTTTATTAATGCCAAGCTGGTATACCAGGATGTATTTCTCTTTATATTTCGGCTCCACCAGAAGCTTATCCCATTCTTCTGCTGTGATAAGAAGCGTGGGGTCGCAGACCACTTCGGGACGCTTCTCTGTCAGGTTCTCTACGATATCAGCGCCATAATCCTCACGGACAAGAATTTCATCAAAATCAGAAAGAAGCTCTTTGTACTTCTGCTGGTAATCTTCCGGGGGGAGATTCTCGCCGATACTTGCGGCATAACTGCATTTCTTTTTCCCCTCTTTTACAAAATCGAGGAAATAAGTGGTATCAAAATTGGTAAGCTTATAGTCCCAGATCTGGTCGCTTCCTGCAATATAAATGTCATATTTGCCAGCAACCGGCTGCATTTTACCCTGGGTCACAGGCTGGCTGTAACGCATGTGTTTACGGAATTTGTTGCACTTGAAGCGGCGTGGAATATAGCAGATATGGCCGATAGCACCGTAAATATAGTTAAAAAGCCCTTTCTTCTTCAGATTAACAAGACGGAAAGGGTTACTGATATAATCACAGCGGTAATCAATGATCTCCGGCTGTGTACCGATCTCGCGCAGCTTCTTCTGAAGGGCATAGCTCTGCAGAATCGCGCCGTAATTATCATAATTATGGAAGGTAATCACACCTACTCGTTTCTTTTCCATAGATTCCTCCTGAATTTTTATAAGAAAATTTGTAATTGTTCAGATAGTAATAAGTTCTGATATTTCTATAGATGCGTAATAAGGTCTGTTCAGATTATAACAGTTCGGGGAGTGGGTTGCAATAAGAAGTGGAAAAGTGGATGCTTATGATCAAAAAAGTGGACATTCGAAACGAAAAAGTGGACATTCAAAACAAAAAAGGTATTGAAATTTGCAGTATGTAGTAGATGGAAACTGTGCCGTCACAAACAGGTTGATTTCCCCGAAAAGTAGGCTATAATAGATGTCATAAAAAGTAATCTCGAGCCAATGAAAGCAAGTTAAGAAATAAAGCAAGTTGTGAAGTTAAAGCAAGTTGCAAAGTAAGGTAAGGTAAAAAAGAAACCAGTTAAGAAGTAAACCAAATAAAGAAATGAATCAGGCATAAATCACAGAAGGGAGACTTTACCATGGCAAAGACAATTCAGGAATTAACAGCAGATTTACTGGCAGCACCATCCGCATGCAAAGAGGTGAAAGAGGCAGCCCAGAACTATCTGGCTGCAGTGGGAAAAGAGGGCGAGGCAGCCGCAGCGAAAGCTTATGTGGCAGAGCTGGAAGCAGATATCATGCCTCTTGAGGGGCTTATTTCCTTCGCAGAATCTGACATGGGAGCGCAAGTATTTGGTGCAGATGGGGCGAAGAATATTCTGGCTCACGCCAAAGAGCGCAAAGCTGCAGGAGAGAAATATTGTGACTGTCCGGCTTGCGCAGCCTGTGAGGCATTACTGAATAAGAAAGATGAAATTTTGAAGTGAGGGAAAAATGGCTGGATATTTAATTGCAGAAACAACCCGTGAGGAGCGGGAGAAAATCGTGGCAGAGTCACTGGGAAACATAGAAGCCAGCTGTGACGGCTGCATGGCCGGTCTGGCAGAGATGTATCAGGATTACATTGATGGCAAAAAAGAACTCCGCCAGATTAATATGGAATTTAACAGCAGATATGTAAAAGGCGAGGATATGCCTGTGAAAAGCAGATGCCCAATGTAAGAAAACGGATGCAGATATACGGAAAATGATTCAGATATACGAAGCTGATGCAGATATGCAGAAACCGATGCAAATATATAAAAAATGATTTAGACGTACGAGGAGAGACTGACATGCAGACAATAGCAAGAGACGAAGCATTTGATTTACTGAAAAAATACAACCAGGATCCCTTTCACATCCAGCATGCCCTGACGGTAGAAGCTGTTATGAAATGGTACGCAAAGGAACTTGGCTATGGAGATGACGCAGAATACTGGGGGATCGTAGGACTTCTTCATGATATTGATTTTGAACTTTACTCAGAGGAACATTGTCTGAAGGCTCCGGAGATGCTTCGGGAAGCTGGCGTTGGCGAAGAGGTGATCCATGCAGTGGTATCTCATGGTTATGGCATTACAGTAGGCTGTGGTGCAACCATTGATGTGGTTCCGGAGCATGAAATGGAGAAAGTTCTTTTTGCAGCAGATGAACTGACCGGACTGATCTGGGCAGCAGCATTAATGCGCCCGTCCAAGAGTACCAAGGATATGGAGCTGAAATCCCTTAAGAAGAAATATAAGAGCAAAGGTTTCGCAGCAGGATGTTCCCGTGAAGTAATCCAGAGAGGCGCCGAGCAGCTGGGCTGGGATCAGGAGAAGCTGCTGACCATGACCTTACAGGCGATGGCAGAAAGCGAAGATACGATCAACGCAGAGATGGAAGCGGAGAATGCGTAATCTTGAAAGCAGAAATGCAAACGCTCAATTCAGAGATTCTGACCATTGAAAAGGAGAAGAGAGATGATCTTAGAAACCTGGTACTATGAGGTAGTGTCAATTGACGGAGATTATGCAAATCTTCGCAGAACCGATATTGATTCCCTGGAACTGAAGCTGGTTGCCAGAGCACTTTTGCCAGCAGAAATCAAGGAAGGTACGAAGCTGAAATATGAGATGATGCAATATGAAGTAATTGATTAAAAACAGGAATTTACCGGGAAGCAAGTAAAAACCCCAGTGTTGCAGCACTGGGGTCTTATTTTAACCTTTTTCCTGTTGTTTTGTCCCATGTTTATTGACGCGTAAAGAGAAAAAATATATTATGGAGTTATAAGGGAAACTTTTGCCTATGAAAGAAAAAACATCAGATCAAAAGATTTTCCCTTAACATGATGCTGACAAATAGCATTATTGTGCAGAAGAATGAATATTATATAATGTTGATTGCTAATATCATTAATGGAGAAAGCAAATGGAGAAAAATATACTAAAGGTCTGTATGCTGGGAACCTTTTCCCTGGAATATGAAGGGAAAGAACTGGTATTAGACCGCAACAAGGGATCGAAAACAACGCAGCTTTTCCAGCTGCTTATGCTTCACACACAGGACGGTGGAATCTCTAAAGCGGCTATGATCGAGGCACTTTACGGACGGGTGGAGGTTGAGAACAAAAACGGCAGCCTTAATAACACCATTTTCCGTTTGAGGAAGCAGCTGAAGGACATCGGCCTGCCAGAGAGCAAATACATTAACATCCAGTCCGGGATGTGCTGTTGGGACGAGAACATTAAGGTCTGGGTGGATGTATGTGAATTTAAGAAGCTGGTAGAACAGGCTAAAGTGGAAAAAAGAGAGGATGACCGACTGCAGCTGTGGCTGAAGATCTGGAAAATCTATAAAGGCGAATTCCTCCCGGATATGATCGGGGAGAACTGGGCGGCTGTGGAAAATGTCCAGTGCCGGGATGAATATTTCCAGGTTACCACCCAGCTATGCCAGTGGCTGAAAAACAACGAGCGGTACGAGGATCTGCACCGGATTTCCCATATGACAGCGGAAATCTATCCTTTTGACGAATGGCAGATCTGGGAGATCGACAGTCTGATCGGAATGTCCAGATATAAAGAAGGTCTGGAGGTTTACAAAAATACAGAAAGGCTTCTGTTCGAAGAGCTGGGAGTTGCCCCGTCTGCGCGGATGCTGGAGCAGTTCCAGCTTATGGGTGAGCGTACCTCCCAGGCAGCAGGTGCCATTGAGGATATCAAGGAAAGGCTCCGGGAAAAAGATGCGGAAGTAGGTGCTTACTATTGCCCGTTCCCAAGCTTTATTGACATTTACCATGTGTTCTGCCGTATGATGGAGCGCTCCGGACTGTCCGTGTTCGTTATGCTCTGTACCTTGGATTATAAGAAAAATGAGGTCTCAGAAGAAAAAGAGCGGGACATGTCCCATGCCCTTAAGAAAGCCATACAGTCCTCGGTTCGTAAAGGGGATTTTTATACAAAATACAATATGCGGCAGTACATAATCATGCTGATTGGAATCAGCCAGGAAAACTGCCCGATAGTTTCCAAGCGAATTGAAAAAGCCTTTCGTAAATGCTCCGGTGAGAAGAAATCTCCGCAGGTGGATTTCTACGTGGCATCGGTAGGTGAGGTGTGCGAGAGCGACGGTGTTATAGTTGATCGAAGAACTTCATAAGAGGAATATAAAGGCTTATACAAGAAGTATATAGTGTATTTATATAGAAGGAACTTTTAATTTTGCTAAAATGTTTCGGAAATGAAAGAGCTGGAGAAAGAGCCTAAATGGTACAATGTGTTAAAATAGTACAATGAACCCAGATTATATAATGTATCAAAAAAATGCTTCATTTATAATACGCGAATATGACTCGAAATCAATCCATATTCGGTTAAAATAAATGCACAATTCTAAGTTCAAGAAAGGAATGAGAATTTATGAAGAAGAATGGGTATGTAAGAAGATTTCTAGCATTGTTTCTCACTCTGGTGATGATCATGGCCGACTCATCGGTGACCACGTTTGCGGCGACAGTGGGAATGGTGCGGCAGCAGAATGGGGAGAACCAGCAGGCTGCGGTGCAGACTAATGGTAAGCAGTATAATATACAGGTAAATATATCATCTGAATTAGATTTGGCTAATTTGGAATACAAGTATATTACTTTAGGTACAAAAGAACAATATCA
>JAQXQS010000047.1 GCA_029101305.1 Clostridia bacterium
TATATATTACCCCTATAAAAGACATATGTCAATTACATTTATGGCATATGTCAATTACGCGATTGACGCATCTTAAAAAAGCAAGTATACGAAGAAACCTCTATTGAAGGAACAAATGAACTGAAAATCACTCACGAAACCATCGCCAACCATCTTGGTTCCCACAGGGAAGTTATCACTCGAATGCTCCGATATTTTCAAAGTGAGGAGCTTGTCCAACTCTCCCGCGGCAAAATTGCCATCCTTGATTCGGAACGACTGAAAACACTACAAGGATCATAAAAATATTTTGTTTATTTCTAATAATCCATGCCACATGCATATGCCCTTTCGATCAGCGCACGATCATTGACCACTGCATCATAGAAGCGGAATCCGCCGGAGAAGTTGTACGTTTCATAACCGTTTCCTTCCAGAATACGGCTCGCAATATAACTGCGCAGCCCACTCTGGCATATCAGATAAACAGGCTTTTCCTTCTCAACTTCATTGATGCGTTCCCTCAGTTCATCTACAGGAATATTTTTGAATCCATCCACATGGCCCCTGTTAAATTCACCTACAGTTCTCACATCCAGCAACACTACATCTTTATCTTTAGAAATCTTGTCCATATCTTCCAGATGCCATTGTTTTAAGATACCTTTTGCTATATTGTCTATCATGAATCCAGCCATATTTACAGGATCCTTGGCAGAGGAATAAGGTGGTGCATATGCAAGGTCCAGATCTTTCAGCTGGGTTGCCTTCAGCCCTGCATGAATTGCTGTTGCCAGCACATCAATACGTTTATCAACTCCTTCATATCCAATAATCTGAGCACCAAGCAAGCGATACGTCTCTTTTTCAAAAACCACCTTCATGGTCATCACTTTTCCACCAGGATAGTAACCGGCATGACTCATAGGAGAAAGGATTACTGTATCTACCTCTAATCCTGACTTTTTAGCATTGGTTTCATTGATACCAGTAGTGGCTGCTGTCATATCAAACACTTTGATGACGGAGCTTCCCTGACTGCCCAGGTAACGACTATCACCGCCACAAATATTATCAGCAATGATCCTTCCCTGTTTATTGGCGGGTCCTGCTAAAGAGATTAACGCATCATTGCCAGTAACATAATGTTTTACCTGAACTGCATCACCTTCCGCATAAATTACCGGTACAGAGGTTTCCATTCTGTCATTCACTACAATACTTTCCTTGATGCCAAGTTCCAGACCAGCTTCTTTTGCTAATGCTGTGTCCGGTGTAACTCCAATCGCCAATACCACCATGTCAGCCTGGAGAGATGGATTATCTTTGAGCAGAACCTCTACTCCATTATCTTTTTCTTTAAATCCTTCTACTGTATAGCCCAGTACCAGTGTTATCCCATGCTTTCTCACTTCATTATGGATCATGGATGCCATATCCGGATCAAAAGGATTCATCAGCTGCTTAGGCCGTTGGACAATTGTCACATCCATGCCAAGCTCCCTCAAATTTTCTGCCAGTTCCAGACCAATAAAGCCACCCCCAGCCAATACAGCCGATTTTGGATGATTCTTATTTATATATTCCTTTATCCGAAAAGTATCTTCTACCGTACGAAGTGTAAAAAGTTTATCAATGTCTATTCCAGGAAGTCTCGGCTGTGTTGGCTTTGCACCTGGAGAAAGAATCAGCTTATCATAGTTTTCTTCAAATATCTCACCGTTTTCCAAATTTTTAACGGAAACAGTTTTACGGTCCGGATGTATGGAAATAACTTCATGATGTATCTTCATATTAATACGAAATCGTTGAAAGAAACTCTCTGGTGTCTGCAGGGTAAGCTCTTCCGGATCTGTGATAACATCACCATACCACTCATTAATGCCACCGAACTCTATCATATTGGTAACCCTTTTCCCTATATCACAATCCCCACTTTCAGGTGGAAATATCCACCCCAAATACAAAAAAGCAGCAATGACTTTTTCAATCATTACTGCTTAAAATGAGCATCTCCATAAAGGGAACTATAAATGTTACAAACTGGAAATTGTATCAATCTCTTTTCTTCGGTTCTTCTCTGGTTCTTCTCTGGTTTTTATTTGGTATGTTCCCTTTCCTATTTTCTTTATCATACCCTTAGATTGAAACTCATTCATAATACGTTGTAACTGCCGTTCAGAGCAATGCAATTGAAAGGCGGTTTTCTCTGTAAACGTCAAATGCAAAATACACTATATAATGGCACTGCCTTTATCCCATTTACCATTCCAAAATTTCTGGCTGAAATCCGGATTGCATAAACCGGAGCATATTTTTCCATATAAACCATCATACTTTTTGCTTTCACATGATT
>JAQXQS010000048.1 GCA_029101305.1 Clostridia bacterium
TTCACATCTTCCGGATCTTTGAAATCCGCAACCAGTGTCTCTGGCTTCTGAAGTCCTGTCTCACGGGAATCTACCGGGTTAATGCAGTGGCTCTTGATTGCCTCAAATTCTTCCTCTGTAATATTTCCCTCAATTACATAAGTGGTTGCGGAACGGATGATCGGCTGGGCGTTCTCATCCAGAAACTGTACGCACTGTACAGCAGAATCAGCTCTCTGGTCGAACTGTCCAGGAAGAAACTCTACGGAAAAAATGCGGGCACCTTCTGCTGCTTCAAATTTCTCCAGGTAAAGATCATCTACCGGAGGCTCTGCAAATACGGTGTGGCATGCTTTTTCAAATACATCATCGGAAATATTCTCTACGTCATAGCGGATCAGCTCCCGCACATTTGTTACTGTCTTAATGCCCAGATAAGAGCTGATCTCATGCTTCAGTTCTTTGGCTTTTACGGCAAAGGATGGTTTCTTTTCTACGTATACTCGTCTTACGTTACTCATGGGAAAACTCCTTTCGTGAATGTGATTGCACGTTTTTGTCCAATTATCGGTAATCCTTCAGAACCAAACGGATCTGAACAGTTACATTTCTGTGCATGGATTACGTTTCGTTCTTGCACATTTTCGCCTATTATAGTATCATAGGATTTATCATAAGTAAAATTAATATATCTTATATTATTTATGTGTATCACTTATATATGTTACTTATTATATTGTTATAAATAATTAATTTTCAGTTTTTATAATTTCATGCTCAACAGACATACCTGTTGAGCATGAAATTCACAGCTGGTTCATCTAAAAGGGATAAAACAAATCACATTACTTTTTTTCAAAAGCAGGAGGTTTCCATGGATATCAATCTTGAATTATACAAATGCTTCTATTACGTTGCCACCACCTTAAGCTTCTCCGAAGCTTCCCGACAGCTTTTTATCTCCCAGTCTGCTGTGAGTCAGGCCATCAAGGCTCTGGAGAAAAAGCTGGGACACGAGCTGTTCTTCCGTAGTACCAAGAAAGTATCCCTCACTCCTGAAGGGGAAGTTCTTTTGCAGCATGTGAAGCCTGCCCTGGAAATGCTCTCCCAGGGAGAAGCACAGCTTCTCGGGGAAGATGGGCTTTCCGGGCAGCTGCGAATCGGTGCCAGTGATACCATCTGCCGCTATTTTCTTATTGATTATCTGAAACGTTTTCACCAGGATTATCCAGGTGTCCGGATCAAGGTTACCAACAGCACTTCTATCGGCTGTGTGGAGCTTCTTGACAACCGCCAGGTAGATCTGATCGTATGCAACTTTCCTAATTCAAAGCTTTCCGCACATAAGAAAACCCAGGTGGTAAAAGAATTTCAGGATGTGTTTATCGCCAATCCGGATTATTTTCCCATTGAAGGAAAAACACTGGAAATAAAAAAACTGATGGAGTTTCCTCTCCTTATGCTTTCTTCCAAAAGCACAACAAGCGAATATCTCCATCAGTTTTTTGCAGCGCACAGACAGAACCTTATTCCCGAAGTGGAACTAAACAGCAATGACCTTCTTGTTGATCTTGCCCGCATCGGCCTTGGGGTTGCCTGTGTGCCGGATTATATGCTGTCTGTCCTGCACGGACAAAGCCATTCCCTGTCCAGGATAACCCTGAAACAGCTACTTCCCACCCGTCAGCTGGTACTGGTACATCATGATACCCTGCCATTGCCTCAGGCAGCTGAGAAATTTATGGATTATTTTCATATCTGAGATTTTTATTACTGTGGCATAACAGCGTCTGCAGCCTCAATATAAGGGTTATCGATCTCATCAAATGCACCATCATCAACCTTGGCTGCATAAGCCGGGTCAATTGGCATTTTGCCAAGAACCGGTACGTTTAAGGATGCTGCGATTTCATCAATGTGGCTCTCGCCGAATACCTTCAGCTCTTTGCCGCAATCTGGACATTTCACATAGCTGTAGTTCTCTACAAGGCCCAGAACCGGTACCTTCATCATTCCAGCCATGTTATAAGCCTTCTTTACGATCATGCTTACAAGATCCTGTGGAGAGGTCACGATCACGATTCCCTGAATCGGAAGGGACTGGAATACAGTCAGCGGAACATCACCTGTTCCTGGCGGCATATCTACAAAAAGATAGTCTACATCGCCCCAGATTACATCTGTCCAGAACTGTTTTACCATGTTGCCAAGGATCGGTCCACGCCAGATAACCGGAGTGTCCTCAGTAGGGAGAAGGAGATTGATGGACATTACTTTGATTCCATTCTTAGTCTCCATCGGGAAAATACCACTGTCATCTGCCTGGGCAGCCCCTTTCAGGCCGTACATTTTCGGAATAGACGGACCTGTAATATCTGCGTCAAGGATTCCTACTTTATAGCCTTTCTTCGCCATTCTGTTTGCAAGGGAAGCGGTCACAAAGGATTTCCCAACGCCGCCCTTACCACTTACAATGCCGATCACATGCTTTACATTTGACATTGCATTCATCGCAGCCTGCATGCTCTGCGGATTTTTCTTGCTGGCGCAGCCCTCGCAGCTTGATTTGTCGCAAGTCTTGCTGTCACATTCTTTTGCCATTTTTATATCTCCTTTTTCATAATATCCAGGTAACTGTTGGACGCCAGGCGGATTTTCGGTTACTGTTCACTCCGTGACCTGTAACGATTTAAATGCCAGTCATGCTTGCATAATCAACACATTTGCACAAAAATCCATTCCCACAGCGATAGGTAAATCTCTGACAGTTACATGTATTTTTTACTTCATAAACCGGTCGATCGCACGTTCCAGTTCCTTGATTGCATCCTTGTCTCCATGCTCTACTGCATCCACAATACAGTGCTCAATATGATCCTGCAAAATGATCTTACCTGTATTGTTGATTGCAGATTTCACTGCGGAAAGCTGGATCAGAACTTCGCTGCAGTCCCGTCCATCTTCTACCATCCGCTTAATGGATTCCAGGTGCCCAATGGCCCGGGAAAGCCGGTTCAGCACAGCTTTCGTCTGTGCGTGACTATGGTGATGTCCGTGTTCTCCATGGGAATGCATGACTGTGGTGCCATCTTCCAGAACATGGGTATGCAACTGCTCATTTGTTTTCTCCTCGATCATGTCATCCCCCTGTAAATTTCCAGTCTTTTCAGTTTCTTACTGACTATTGCGGCCAGAATTTTCTTTTCAACCATATTTTTTATTATATCATAATTCTCATGATTATGCACTTATATTTCAGTAAAAGAACAGCGCTGTTTAATCTGTGAAGTCTGAATATCAAAAATCACAGTTCCATCTGCAAGAACGGTCTTCTCATAGGATACTTCCCTGCCTTTGAATTTATTCTTCACATATTCCTCCGGATCTTCTAATTCCAGTTCTTCCACAAATACATCACGCATCTGATTTCGTGGACATTTATTGAAAATTTCCCAGATTACTTCGTATTCTTTCATCTTTTCTCCTCACTTTATGTGTGCCTGATACCTGCTTACTGATTTCTAATATCTACCTGAATTTCATTATAGATATTTTACACTTTTTTGTCAAAAATAATTGAACTTCTCACAAGAATGTCGTATCATAGAAATATTAAAATAAAAACGACGAAAAGCCGAGAAGGAGATATAGCCATGCAGCTTTTAAAAGAACGTATTCTGAAAGATGGTATTGTTAAGCCAGGTAATATATTAAAAGTAGACAGTTTTTTGAATCATCAGATGGACATTGACCTGATCAATGAGATTGGTAAAGAATTTAAGGCCCGTTTTTCAGACTGCCCGATCACTAAGATTCTTACGATTGAAGCTTCCGGTATCGGCATTGCATGTATCGCAGCACAGTACTTCCATGTTCCTGTAGTCTTTGCTAAGAAATCCCAGAGTGTAAACCTTGACGGAGAAATGTACTGCACCAAGATTGAATCCTTTACCCATAAGAAGGTATACGACGTTATTCTTTCCAAGAAGTTCCTTGGACCAGAGGATCACGTTCTTCTGATTGATGATTTCCTTGCAAATGGCTGCGCTCTCCTTGGACTGATCGACATTGTCAAAAAATCCGGTGCCACTCTCGAGGGAGCTGGTATCGTTATTGAAAAAGGCTTCCAGCAGGGCGGACAGCAGATCCGTGATATGGGCGTCCGTCTGGAATCTCTGGCTATCATCGACTCTATGACCGATGATTCCCTGACTTTCCGTGAATAAAATCTGTGCTATTTCCACATTTCATATGAATAAGCGTATACGAACAAAAGCAGCTGTAGGGAACTGATTTCCAGTTACTCTTACAGCTGCTTTTTATTGTTATTTCGCTTTTCCGACAGCCAATGCATCGGTACTGCTTTCTTCGTTCCCACCATTTTCTACTGACGGAACTTCTTCTGTAGTAATTTCCGGGTTCTCTTTTGGCGTTACATCTGCAGTATTTCCAATAGCACCAGGCTCTGGTGTAAGACTGGCCCTTGGTGTCACAGAAGCCTCCGGTGCAGGACCAGCTTCCTCTGGCGTAGGAGTAGGAGAAACATCCGGTGCGATCATCTCCGCCAGATAAAATCCATTATCCACCAGAATCTGGTAATTGTCTTTATCGATCAGCTTCCCATCACAGGTAGCGGTTCCGATGATTTTCACTCCATTATCGTACTGGGAATAGTTGCTGATCTCAACATCGTCCCCTTTCAGATAAGTGTCTACAAGCGTCACACAGGCCTCGGCCAGATCTCGTCTGTCCATCATAACGGTAAAGCCTAATTTTCCTTCTGCAATACTCTTTACCGCTTCCGCCTCTGCATTCACACCTGTGATCAGCGGCCAGGTCTCATCTCCTGGCTGAATCTGTTTTGCCTCTACAATATCCATGGCTGCCAGTGCAAAAGCATCCTCTGCAGTACAGATGATATCCGGCGTTTTTTCCTGATGATAATATTCGTCAATTACTGATTCCAGCTGTTTTTTTGCAGTGCTCGTATCGCCTTCTGCAATGGCAGTTTCCTCAAATGTCGTTTTCCCGGAACGGCAGATCAGGGTTCCATCATCTATATAATCCTGCAAACCTTCCATAATTCCATTGAACAGGAAAAGAGAGGCATCATCGTCCGGTGCACCCATTAAAAACTCGATGGTTCTGACACCTCTGTCCTCCCGGACCTTATCCAGTTCTGCTTTCTTTACTATATTATCTGCGATTTCTTTTCCGATTGCCCGTGTATTAAAGGCAACGAAGTATTTTACATTAGCAGTATCCATGATCAGGTCATCATAATCAATTACAGGAATTGACTGCTCTTCTACCTGTTCCAGCACATCTGTGAGAGAATATGGATCTACCGGGGAGATTACCAATGCCTTTAACTTCTCATCCTGAAGCAGTTCCTGAATCTGGGAAATCTGGGTATCTGAATCGTTTCCTGCGAAATAAAGTGCCGGATTATACCCAGCCTCCTCCAGGCGTGATTTCAGTTCTGCCCGTTCCAGACTGCTATTAATATCCTCTCCCTCTTCTGGAAGCAGTACTCCAACTTTGTCAAGATTTTCCCTGGATGCCTGGGAGTCCTGCGTATCATCTGTCAAAGAATCCTCTGCCTGGGAGCTTTCATTGTCCTGTTTTTCGGACTTTTGTTCCTGGCTGCTCTCAGTGTCAAGATCTCCGGTACCCTCTTTTTCTGTTTCCACACTTTCCTTTACCGCCTCTGTAGCCTCATTTTTCCCACAGCCGGTCAAAAAAGTGCTGCATACCAGAACTCCAGACAGGATTGCTGCGATTTGCTTTTTCATAAAAAAATCCTTTCTATGTAGCTTTTATAAGGAGCCAATCTTTTTATTTCTGCACAAAACATAAAAAGCTCTCATTTATACTGCTTTAATATATTCTTCAGATATTCCCGGTACGCCTGAACCGATTTCTTAGGTTTCAGGATAACTACATCCCGTCCCATCTGTGTAAGCCATCCATAAAATTCCGGATTCTCATCCACCTGCACAGATGCTACAAAACAGTCATCCTCTTTTTCTTTATACTGGGCATAATTTCCAAGTGCAGCTATAATATCATTCTTTTTCTTATTGCTGCAAAGCAGTTTTACCGGCTTATCTTCCTCAGAATCGGAAGGGGGAAGCAGCCAGGAAAGTTTCTTCTGTTTTGCCTGCACATTATCCTCTTGTCCTGAATTCTGCGCCGGAACGCTACCGGCTGGAGTCCCTGCGGTTCCTTCTGCGAATCCAGTATTACTGCCAGGAATATCCACGTTTTCCCTCTGATCAACGCTCTGTCCGGTTATATAATATCCCGTAAATTTTCCTCTTTTAAACTTAATATCCATGCCAAAGCTTCTGAGCACTTCCATATCATCATAAATACTTTTACGCTCTGCGCTTACTCCGTATTCCTGAAGCCTTCCAATGATTTCCTGCATAGTGCACGGATGTGTCTCACTTGTTTCTTTCAAAATTTTTTCAAGATATAGGAGTTTTCCTTTTTGATTGATTCCCTTTGCCATATCGTTCCCCTTATTTCTTATCTGCTGTTTTCACTGTCCATCTTTCTTATCTGCCAGAGCGTGTTTGAAAACGGCTTTCTTGCAAAATCTCCAGCAAAGTGGGGCATACAGATTGCATGGATTGTTTTTCAAACACATTTTGGTACACATACATCAGCTTTCTTTCACAAATCTATGATATACATAATCATTTGCAGCCTTTTCCTCTGTGTCATCAAGCGGTGCCAGCTGAATTTCTTCCCCATATTTCTTCTCAAGAGCATGAGCGATCAGCCAGTCTGCCAGCTGGGGATTCTTTGGAAGAAGCGGCCCGTGAAGGTATGTTCCGATCACATTCTTGTAGACTACGCCCTCATAGCCTGTTTTGCCGTCATTTCCAGAGCCATAAAGTACTTTTCCAAGCGGCTTACAGTTATTGATACAGGTTCTTCCACCGTGGTTCTCAAAACCCACTATCGGCATGTCAAAAAGCTCACTTTTTAACACAATATTACTGATGAGACGTCCTTCGCCTTGTTCTGTGTAAAGATCTACCAGGTCAAGTCCGGTAATGGTTCCCTGATCTGTCTTATAATATTTTCCCAGAAGCTGGTAGCCACCGCAAATAGCGATCACAACGCCTCCATCTTCTACATATTTCTTAAAATCAGGCTGGATCTCTTTCAATTTCTCACATACCAGCATCTGCTCCCTGTCTGAGCCTCCGCCCAGAAGCACAATATCCAGTCTGGAAAAATCGATCTTGTCTCCCAGCTCAAATGGAATAGTCTCAGCCTCAATTCCACGCCACTGGCAGCGTCTCATAAGACACTGGATGTTTCCTCTGTCTCCATACAGATTCAGGAGATCAGGATATAAATGTCCGATTGTCAGTTTCATTCCTTTTCTCCCTCCATTTTCTTAAGAATATTGTGAGTACTGAATAATGCTGTATAGTTTACGAGAACATACAGGTTGCCAACACCGTCCTCAATTCTCTTCCGGATAGCAGTTTCCACATCCTCTTCCAGCATAACCGGAATATCCACATATTTCATTCGTAGACGCATATCCTGACAACGGATTCCACTTACGGTAATGGAATGAATGCTTTCATCTCCAAGCAGATCGAAATCTACGTCCCAAAGCCAGGAAATATCCGTTCCATCCTGCGCATTGTCATTGATCGTGATAATGATATCTTTCTGGGATTTATCCTGCATAACTGCAGAAATATTCTGGTTAAATCCAGCCGGATTCTTGGCAAGATTCAGCATTACACCAGTGCCTTTAATGCGAAACTGCTCCATGCGGCCATTCTCAGGATTAAATTTCTGCAGCATATTCTGGAAATGGTCTCCTGAAAAACCAGCTGTGCGAAGGCCTGCATAAGCAGCCAGAATATTATATACATTATAAAATCCCTTGTAATTTGCAGTCAGACGCTTATCCTCTACCTGGAAGGACAGCTGATCGCCTACTTTTACATCCTGTGCGTCATACTGGATCGCTGGTCTTGCAAATCCACAGTTTGGACATTTGTAATCTCCTAACTGGCTATAGTGGTAAAAGCTGTATTCCAGTTTCGCACCGCACTTTTTGCAGAAGCGTCCCTCACGGATCTCATTGGCTGCACTTTTCTGTACCGGCTTGCTGATTCCGTAGGTAATATAGGAATTACCGCTGTCCATGGCCAGATAAGCGGAAAGTGCATCATCTGCATTTACGATTACCTGCATCTTTGGCACTGTACGGATCATTTCTTCCAGAATGTTCATCGTGATATCAATTTCACCGTAACGGTCCAGCTGGTCACGAAACAGATTGGTAAGCAGCATGTAATCCGGTTTCAGTCCGGGAAAAACATGGCGTGTAGAGGCTTCGTCAACCTCTATGCAGGCATAATCTGCATCCAGCTTACCTGTAGGACCTGCAGCCAGTACAAAAGCTGCCACAACGCCATTTAGCATGTTAGAACCGGTATGATTGCATACTACTTTCTGTCCCTCATTTTCCAGGGCTGCACAAAGCATATTGTTGGTAGTTGTTTTTCCATTGGTTCCACAGGTTACAAAGATTTTCTTTCGTACCTGGGAAGACAGATCTTCCAGAATATCCGGATTGATCTTTAATGCGATTTTTCCCGCCCAGGTAACTCCCTGGCGGCCCATTTTCCTGCAGACAAAGCCCGCAGTTTTTGCTGCAAAGACTGCAGCCATTGTTCTGATTTTCATGTGTATTTAATCCTTTTTGGTCGCTGCCTGCCATCTTCTGGCTGACAGCAGCTTTTTGTATAATTTTCGTGTGTTATCCGAATCATGAATCTGTCAATTATGAAAGCCTTTTTCGTTTTACGAAAGTCTTTTCGTTAGCGACAGATTCCTGTTAATCATCGAGAGTGGACTCTATCAGCACATCTGAACAGACGCCTTTTATTCCATCCGCCAGATATCCTTTTGCCACTTCTTTGTCATTTATGGTATAAATATATACCAAAATGTCCCGTTCGTCAAAAATTTTCTGCACATCTTCTGACCAATAATCTTTGTATATCGTTACCGCCTTGATTTTACTATTCTGACAGAAATCTGCAATCTCCCGCAGTTCATCCGCAGAATACTCCTGCCACAGGGAATAAATATATGCCGGAAACTTATATAGCAGGGCTGTTCCTGGATACATTGCAGAATTGTATATCTCAGGTATGATCTGTCCCAGAGTGTGTTCAATTCCAGCATTTATTGCAATTTCCCTGTACTGGGCATAATCATCCAGCGTACGCTGGTAATTGCGTACAGAGTATTGTTTGGAGTCCAGCATAACAAATGCATCTGGGTGCTCATCCAGCAGCTTTAGCAGGTCTTCAAACGTCAGCGGCGTATATTTTCCATATATGGGTGTGTTCAAAAATTCTTCAGAAGAGAGTACCTTACGCTCTTCCCCTTCCCACTGGCCAAGCGGTTCCTTCCAGTTGTGGCGGCATACCCAGACGCCATCACTTGTCTGTGTCAGATCCACTTCGAAAAGCCGGCAGCCTTTGTCATAATAATTGATAAAACTCTCACGGGAATTTAAGTATGTGAGACCATCCATTCCACCCAGGGCATGTGTTATAATGTTGTAATTTTCCCAGTTAAATTCCGGTATATTCACAGGAATATCTGCATTTGATTCTCTCTGGGCAGAGCCTGTCAAAAGGCAGGCCAACAAACAAATTTCGATAAAATAAATTAACTTTCTCACATCTGTATTCCTTATATTGTCTTCAGTTCAGGCTCGTTGCCCGCGTAAGCGAGTTTCACTCGTTAACGCAGCAGTCGCCAAGGTCTCATGCAAGCATGGACTTTGGCTTGTTGCCCGCGTATATTAAGAAAAAAGAGATATCTACGAAACGTAAATATCTCTTTCCATATGATCAGTAATTCAGTTTCGGATTAAACCAGCTCGATGAGCACTTCCATAGCGCCATCACCTTTACGCTGTCCAATCTTAACGATTCTGGTGTATCCACCGTTACGGTTAGCGTATTTTGGTGCGATCTCCTCGAACATTTTCTTAACCATATCAACGTCTTTGGTGTTTTTCTTCTTGCCAGCGCCCTTAGCCGGAACTTCTTTAACCGGGTAGAACACTTTCATCATCTGACGACGAGCGTGAAGTCTGGAAGGAGCGTCTTTCTTGATCTCTTTCTGAACTTCGTCGTAAACAGTTTTCTTCTTGCCGTCTACAACTTCTTTCACTCTCTTGCCTTCTGCATCTTTACGTGCAACTTTAGCTGTAACAGTTACTGTTTCAAAGTTGTCTTTTTCACGAACTGCCATAGCGATCAGGCCTTCTGCAATTTTGCGGATTTCCTTTGCTTTTGCTTCAGTTGTACGGATTTTTCCGTGATATAACAGATTTGTAACCTGGTTTCTCAGTAATGCTTTTCTCTGAGAAGA
>JAQXQS010000049.1 GCA_029101305.1 Clostridia bacterium
TCTTCGGCAAGCTGGATCTGTGTAATACCGCGTAGTTTTCGGTAATAGGCGATCATCAGGCCAAGCTCCCGATACTGCTTTTTACGTTTTTCATTCATTTCAATTCCCCCTTTCCTGTAGTTTAATATGGAATGGGATAAAATGAAACAAATCGTATCATTGCATTTGCATACTATTACATTGCTTAATTGATCTAATATAAATATTATGCAAAAAATAAATTTGCATTTATAAAGATATAAATTGCGAAACTGATACAGTAATAATAACGTTTTCCATTTTGTTTTGTGACGCCTTATTTTACTTTTTAAATTAAATCTTCTACTTATAAATCATACAACTTTTCATATGACACTCTGGTATAATCAATTCGAAGTTCTCTTGTTACAATCTTTTTACTTAAATTAGTCATTTTCATAATTTCTTCAATAGTCACCAATCTACCTTCTGCTTTAATTCTATTCTTTGCATTTATTACTCTCTGATGGATCTGAGCATAATACGCCGAAGTTTCTCCTAGCAAAAAACGAATATGTTCCCCCAACTCCCGCTTAATATAACCATAACAATAATTGTAAAACGTTCCCTTATTTGTCCCTGTCAAGAGGAAAGTAAACGCTTACTTACCTCCAGCTCCGCCGCCAAATCTCTTGCATCATGATCCACCATCCCGACCGGCATCAGTGCGACCACCGATGCCACAGCAAAAATTATCATCAGAAACACAATAAGCGACACGTACCACGCCGCATCGCCTATCATCTTCCGAGCTTTTGCAGTCGTTTCGTATTTCTTTCCCTGCATCCACTCAGCCTCTTATAAATATTTCGCTACGATCTCCTCCTTCTGATCCCACTTCGCTTCCATATCCGCTACCAGCTTCAGCTGTGTCCGCGCACGGTCCAGATTGTGCTCCGGATAGGCGATCTTGAAATACGTGTCACCGGACAGATAATCCGTCAGGCTGTCCGCCGGAAACTTGGCGAGCATCTTCTGGAAATGCCCAAATGCCACCGCACTCTCATAAAAATCCTGCGGGGAGCTCGTCTCCTCCAGCGCATACGCATTCTCTACAAAATGATACGCCCGCCAGTACTCCCCGAAGCTGTCGACAAAGTACGGCTCCCCCGTCTTCGCCCGGACAAAATCCAGCGTCTCCCGGTGCGGGTCACCGCCCTGCACCCGGATCTGATTCTTCAGATACTCCGTCACATGGAGAATATTGCCCATGAGGGACACCGGATCCGTAAAGACAGCCCGGTCATATGCTGCAGGGAATACCGACTCTCCACGCCGCCCTGCCGGAATGTCATGATATACGTGTCATTGATATGTCTGTTTCCCCACGGCTTACACTCCACGAACTCCCCTTCCACTGTAAATCCTCTCTTTCCTCTTTGTCCGTGATCCCTGCAAATATCCGTCCGGTCAAGTCCTGAAAGAGCCGCAGATGCGCGACATGCTGTCATTTTCACCTGATCACATTTCCCTATATACTGCTTTTTAATAATTCCTATTATATACCATTTTCTATATTAGATTTCTCTTTTCAAGGTCTTCCCCTTAATACAAGCCCCAATCCGATTCTAAATAACTTCGGAATCTCAAAATCACTATCTGCCACGCCTCTTCCATGCTCAGCTTCCAACATGCCAGTCTCATACAAGGCTCTGATCATATCGTCACCTTCTGGTTCTAGTCCTGACATCATTTCGACAAGCTGTTCCCGTGTATACCTCGCCGTATCTCTTCCTCGAAATCGTTCAAAATGCGTTTTCAATAATGGAAATTCACTTAAATAAGTATTGCATTTTACTTCCGAAACTTTTGAAAAAGCTTTTCTTATTGCGGTTCCTGAAAGCAGGCAATTTTCTTCAAACCTTTCTGCCCTCTGTTCTTCTTTTGCATACGCTGCGAAATTAATAAATTCTCTCGGGTACTTTCCTTTTAATCCATCCGTTATTCGAGCCAGTAACCACGAGACCACATTTGCTTCTCTTCTCCCTTTATAAACTTGTTTGGCAAAAATCGTATAAAAAACTGTTCTTAGATTCACTGAAAGCAACAATTCTTCCTTGTTTAACGCTGTCTCATTAATCACATACTCCAATATTTTGTCATCATTTAATACTCTTTTCAAAATCATTTCCAACAAGCTTTTTTCATCCCATGATAATTCCACACACTTGTCCGATATATGGCTCTTATTTACAAATTCTAATGTAGACCAAATATCATTTCTCAAAAAGATTTTAAATCTAATTCTTGGAAATCGATTAACAAATTTTAAATAAGTCCGAAAAAGACTTTCTATACATAATTTTCTTTTCTCATAATTATCCGAAAACAATTCATCAATCTTATCAAACAAAACCCAGCACTCTAAGTTTTCTGACTCAAGAGATTCATTAATTTCTACTAATATATCCTGTGTATCAATGCTATATTTTCCACCAATTTTAAATTTTGCACCTTTAATATCAATCTCTATCCCCTGCGGTGGTGTTCCAATTACCATTCCCCACGCTTGCCGCAGAATCGACAGTATCCTATAATCTCCTATTGCACCAAGATATTTACAAAACTCTGTCAAGTTTTCTCCAGAATAATTTCCTGTAACCCCAAGCTTGATTGCCACTTTTATTGCAATATATAATTCCCAAATACTATCAAAATTTGCATCTTCTTGCACCAACAGCTTTTTAAAATCATCTGTCTGCAATTCTTTCACATCATTAAAACCCGTCCCCGTCACTATTAACACTTCATTTTCCTTTATATTCGCCAACTCCCGAGCAGTTTTTTCGTATTTGGCAAACATTTGAAACAAAGCACTTTTTCCTGATCCTTTTGCCCCCAATATTAATGCTTTCTGTGGATTTAAAAATTCATTAAAATCCTTTGTCTTTATAAACTTACTATCTAAGTTTTCTTCTGATTCTGAATCTACATTTCCAAATTTTAATGCATCCAACAATTCCAATTTATCCGTATACATATTTCTTTCCCCCTTTATACCTATCCTCTTATTTTTCTTCCAATCATCTTACTAATCACCAAATGCCCTACCGCATTAGCTTAATACTCCAACAAAAATATATCTTTTGTCTTTCTTTTAAATATCATTTTTTAATATACTCTGAAAATACTTTCTAACTCTCTTTCTATCTGCATTTGTATTATCATAATTAAAATTGTTATCTGTAAATACTCGCCTTAGCGCTCGCCGTACATACATATCTATCATTCCCGATAACCACACCATCTGCTCATTATTGTCAAAAAATGAAATCACACTTCCATGAACAAATTCAGACCGAACTTTATATGCCTGTTTCATATTTTGGACTATTTCTATTTTCTCTGCTTCATTATTTGCAATAAACATCGCCGTCATTTCTGATATATTCCTTTTATGATCCTTCTCAATAGCAAAAAGACATTCCAGCAATGCGCAATACCAGCTTACCTTTTCAAAAAGTAATCCTGTTTTCCTTGCTAATTGAAGCAAAATAAGTAATCTATTGAAACTTTTTCCGTTATTATTAATTGCCGCTTCAACATTTAAGATTAACGTTTCCTGACTATATACGGATTCTATCTGTTCATTCTTTTCCATATCTGAAAAAGCGAATTCCATAAGCAATATCATATAATTCAACGCCGCTTTTATTTCTTCCTCATCAAAAAACGTTGCTTCCATTTTACCACTCGCATTCATTTGCTGAAAACTACGTCTTCCCTTCATTGAGTAATTAATATCCTCATTATAAAAATAGTATAAATCTGTATACACACTGCAATCCTTCACCATCCATGCGCCTAAAGAAAATAATATCGCCAAATCTGAATACCTTAGTTCTTTTCCAGAATAGTACTTGTCTGCTTCTATTTTATTATCCTGAAATTGCAATTCCTGTTCTCCGGTTGCTTCCCAGACACATATCATAGGCTTTCTTAACAATGCCCTTACATCGTATTTTCCTAAATCTTCGATCATAGGTGAACACTCCACCCGCGCATTCATAATTTCATTTTTATACACATAAGAAACTGCCGGACTGGAAATATATATTTCAAATTCTTTTGAAAACTCTGGTGATATAATATAAAAATTGTTTTCTGGTATCTCGATGTTATTTAATTGGATAAATGTGAAGTTCATATTCTATATATAGCAATTCTCCTTCTGTTTTATTTCTTGCTATCTTCTAATGTTTTTCATAGAATTAAGCATTACCCCAAAAGTTTTCATACTTTATTAAATTCAATCGCCCTGCATTTACGATTTTCACCTTTCCTTCAGCTGCTCACCACCGAAGATAGGTATGGATCAAATTACAAATCAGAAAACAAATCGACCTTATACACGCCCATTTCCAGCATTTTCCTAAAGCTATCCTTCACCGCCGCAACATCCTCTTTATACGTCATTCCGTGCCAAGTATCATTGCTCTTCAGAACTTTCACCGACATCTTATCTTCCTTCAACTGCTCACCGATAAAAGTCGGTATCAGATACTCTGCTTTCAATGGATTAGCAGGAACTTCTTTCTCAAAAAATTCTTTGAATCCTACTTCTAACACATCCAAGAACTCCGGTGTCAATCCCCACATATTCATGGAAACCAAGGAATCTGTATGGATGAGCACTCCATCTGCCTTCGCCCCATCTTCATCTTTTACAATATTTTTAGTCTCCACAACCTCTGTCAGATTATTCTCTTTATCCATCTTGCATATGCCACGAGTCACTCCACCATTGTCAGACAACGTATTCTTTAACACAAACCCTGCCATACAAGACCTTCCACCGCCCACTAAATATTCATGAACTGCCTTAAATCCTTCTTTTCCATAATAATCATCCGCATTGATCACAATGAACGGAGCATCCAGCACTTCCTTTGCTGCAAGTACCGCCTGTCCTGTTCCCCACGGCTTCACCCGACCTTCCGGCAATTTTCCAGGAATATCATGAATATCCTGAAATACATAATCCACAGCTACGTCATGTGTCCTGCAGATCTTTGCAATCCGATCGCCAATTACCTCTTTAAACTCCTTTTCAATATCCTTACGGATAATAAATACCACATGATTAAACCCAGCTTCCAATGCATCATGGATCGAATAGTCCATAATAATGTGCTTCCGACCGTCAACTGCCTCCAGCTGCTTAATTCCTGTTCCAAACCGACTGCCAATACCGGCTGCCATAATAAGTAATGTTGTTTTCATTTTCTCTCCCATCTATCATATGTGTTCACATGCTCTTCCCTTACATTATCAATAAGCATTTCGCTCAACAGCAACATGGCTTATCCCCTGTATTTCTATATATGAACCATTTTATCACATAAATTGCGATTATACTACTATGTATTTACAGTCACTCATTTCTCGTGACTTTTCGCACTTCATAGATAAACGGTAAGCCAGAATAGATTTTGAAAAGCACACGTCCTTCTCATACGGCAGGTACGAGGTGACAGATTCGGACGGAATACAGCCGTTTCCTTATAGCCCAGAGGTTCAATCTGGAACTGGACTGTTCGTCTGCCATAAAGCGGACTTTCTTTCCCATAGCGTCCTTCTTTCTTATTTTCGTTATAAACTATATAAACAGCTTCAAAATATACCGTGTGAACTTCTGGAGTTCACACGGCAGTATCATCAGAACTTGATTACTTTCGGCTCATGGGTGAAGGAACTAATGGTAGCCAAACCATTTTTGAAGTAGAACACTTCCGTGTTACCATCATCGGCAGCATACATCTTTTTCAGGCCCGGATAGGCATCCAGCATGGACTGGCGCGCTTCAACACGATTATCTTCCACCAGTTCGCCGGCAACGCGAATCCACTCGCCACCCTTGAATGCACACAGCTCTGCTTTCGGGTTGGCGTGCAGCTGCTTGGAAACATCCTTCTTCTTACCAGTCTGGATGTACAGCTTGCCTTCAAAAATATGTGCCGTGCCAAACGGACGCACTCTCGGCTGGTCGCCTTCGACCGTTGCCAAGTAATATGTTTTGGCTTCCTTTAAGAACTTTTCTACTTCTTCCATGATACGGGTCTCCTTTCCGATGTAATGCACAGTTGTGGTTTTATTTCAGTTTTTCCAGAATCTCGTCTGCGCTCGCACCGCTTCGCCTGCTTTTTCCAATATTTCATAATAATCACCTGCCAAAGAAACGCAGATCACTCCAAGCGAAAAAAAACAGGTATTAACACCGATGATGAACATCTATTGTAGCACCAAAAGAACATATACAGACTGCATTCTGTTTTACCCGCTTAGTGATTTTCATGAAATATTTTTTGAAGTCGCTTTGATCGCTCTCTAAGAATCACAGAAAGCCCCGGTCTCCCGTGGCTTTAGTATATCACAAGTCCGTAAACAAGTCATCTTTATACAACCCTTTTTCCAACACCTTTCTAAAACTATCCTTCATCGACACAACATTCTCTTTATATGTGTAAATGGTAAACCATGCACCTGCCGGGCGGCCATCCCGGTTCACTCTCAGCGTCGTCTCATCGGCCTGTATCACCCGCTGCCCAAGGAGCGTCTGTTTCATCCAGTCATAAAGAAGGGAAAAATAAACCTCACTGCTTTTATTCCCCATAGATCAAAAAAAGGTCTAACTGCCCTGTATCCCCATCTTTGGCTCTCATTTTTTCAGATGACCGGTTGAAACGGTCTACCTGTGCCAAGTTCCATCATTCTACCAGGACTTGCATCTGCTGGTTCGTCCGTTTCAGCTCTTCCGTGAGGGTTGTAAGTTCCCTGTGGAGCGCCT
The DNA here is from genome assembly GCA_029101305.1 of Clostridia bacterium. Taxonomy (GTDB): domain Bacteria; phylum Bacillota; class Clostridia; order Lachnospirales; family Lachnospiraceae; genus Blautia_A. Next base: position 6,806 of record JAQXQS010000049.1, read on the forward strand.
CTTCGTTTTTTATGCTTTCCAGGAGAAGCCCCAGGATATCTTTTTTGTTTAGTTTTGCCAGCTGCTTTTCTGATAAAGGAAGTGCCATGGTATTCCGCCCTTTCCTGCTTTGTTAGCTACAGTATAACAGAACGGGGCAGGAAAGGCAAAGCTGCAGCAGTTCCCATACCGTCATTTTGACGGTGGATAACCCGAACCGGACCGCCCACTGCCGCCCGTTTTTTCTCCTGCCTGTTCACACAACTTCCTCAAAATAGGGCAAAATACCAACTTTCTCCTTATACGGATACATTGTTCCTGTTCTGTGGACACCGTGCAGACCGGATCAAGACTGTCCATTATGAAGGTGACAGTTTCCGCCTCTTTTATAAGAGATATGAAAACGGACGCCTGCAATGGCCAAGAAGTGGAGAAGAACTACGTCAGCTGACGGATCAGCAGCTGCGCTCGCTCCTGGAAGGATTACAGCCGGAACAGCCAAAAGCTGTCAGGAACTGGCCTCCACCAAAACAGACTTAATGTCTGAAAATCCTTGTATTTACTGGAAAAATTCACGTTTTTATGGTATAATTATTATATAGAAAACGAAAGGATTTCAAGGAAATGTCCACTACTGAGCAGGCATACAAAGAGCAGATCAAAGACCTGAAGCAGCAGATCCCAATGCACAGGAACCGCAACTAATCGAAGCCGAAAAGCATCTCAGAAAAAGAAAATATGCAGGACAACGCGAGGAACTTGTTAAAAATCTTCCACACACAAAAGTGCTCCATGCACTTGATGAAAGTGAACAGATCTGTGATACATGTGGCAGTCAGATGGTTCGTGTTGGTGAAGAATTCGTCCGTACAGAAGTTCAGTTCATTCCTGCAAAACTGAAAGTGATCGATCATTACCGAGAAACTTATGAGTGCAGGTCATGCCGTAAAAAGGGAAAAACTCACATGGAAAAGGCACCTGTACCATATCCTCCAGTAATGCATTTCCTCGCATTAGCATCAACAATTGCGTGGCTCATTCATCAGAAGTTTAAGCTCGGGATTCCGCTTTACCGTCAGGAAAAAGAATGGCGGTCCATGGGTCTGGCCCTAAGCAGGTCCACGATATCCAACTGGCTGTTAGCAGTGTATCGTGACTGGCTGCAGTATATCGTATCCAGACTAAAGAAGGAACTGCTGAACCAAAAGTACCTTCATATCGACGAAACACATGTCCAGGTAATGAATGAACCCGGGCGAAAAAATACAACGGATTCTTATATATGGGTCTACTGCAGTATAAAAAATGCTGGTAATCCTGTCAGATATTTCGAATACCAGCCAGGCAGGGGTGGTAAATATCCGAAGGAATTCCTGAAAGACTATACCGGATATATCCACACGGATGCTCCTGTTTCCTCTATGGACAGTGGCTCTCTTTTTGTGGTTGCTTCCCTCACTCGTGAAATGATTGCTATCTGCTATAACAATTATGCATTTCATGAAGAAGTTGTGGATGACCATATTCGACAATTCTTCTGTATGACGCACAACCCTTACTTCTTCCGGGAGATTTCTTATAACCGCTTGCCTGATTACGAATGTGTGTCCTTCTTTGAGATAAAGAAAGACACAAAAAATCAGACCAGCATTACAGAATGCCAAGATGAAGACACCGTGGCCGGGTGGTCTTATCAACCGTTCTCCAGTGAGAAATACTTATGATACCCTTTGACATGAATACGCCACAACCAGTGACCCGGATACCCTCCTGATCGTTATCCGGCAAATTCTTGATCTCCGCTAAAAATCTGCCGGACCGTTGCCCGGACTGCGGCGCGGTAGAACACAACAATAAAAAGGCAGTGCGACCGGCGAGTAACAATGAGATAGATGAACTGCTCAGAATATGGGCAGAGAATAAGGAGAATAACAATCTCCCAGCCGGAGAAAATATATAGAAAAAGGAAGTGATGACATGATTGATACGAATAACATAGAAGAACTGTGCTTTCACACAGAAACTCAGCTTTTCGACCGCAAAAGTGCAAGAATCGACCCGAAGGCTCTGGCAAACCTCATTATCGCTTTTGCCAATGCAGACGGCGGTGATGCTATCATTGGCATCGAAGATGATGGCACCATAACTGGTATTGACGGGCAAGACAAGAGAATCAATGAACTGCTCCGTGCTCCTTTGGATTATTGCGTTCCCTCTGTCAGTGTTGATTCTGAGGTAGTAGATTGCACGGATGCCAAGGGTCAGCCAAATCATATACTTATCATGCGTGTATTTCCAAGTCCGCAGGTCCATGCAAACCAAGCAGATGAGGTATATCTGCGTGTTGGAGACAAATCCAAGAAACTCAACTTTGACCAGCGGCTTCAGCTTTTGTATTCCAAAGGTGCTCGTTTCTTTGAGGATACACCTGTTCCCAATGCCACCATTGATGATATTGACCTCGATTTTGTAGCCTCCTACACAAAGAAAATCGGCTATGGAAAATCTCCGCTGGATTATCTGCGTGGCAATAAGGATTTTATCATCACTCGCAATGGTACCGAACAGATCAGCAGTGCCGCAATCCTGCTCTTTGGAAAGAATCCGCAGCGATTCTTCCCTCGTGCAAGAGTACGCTTCATCCGCTACGATGGCACAGAAGCAAAAGTTGGCACCGAAATGAACGTCATTAAAGATGTAATCTTTGAGGGCAGAATTCTCGATATGGTGCAGAAGTCCACAGAATTTGTAAAGAGCCAGATCCGTGAGCACTCGTTTCTCGGCAAAGACGGTCTCTTCGTCACCATCCCTGAACTCCCGGAGTTCTGCTGGACAGAGTTGATTGTTAATGCCATCGCTCACCGCGACTACAACATCACTGGCACCGACATCCAGATTAAAATGTTCGATGACCACATGACTGTAGAAAGTCCCGGTCAGCTGCCCGGGCTGGTCCGTCCAAATAATATGCGTGAGATGCATTTTTCTCGCAATCCCAAAATCATCGAATTTCTGCATGTCTATGAATATGTAAAAGAGTTCGGCGAAGGCGTTGACCGTATGTACCGTGAAATGGAAGATGCCGGACTGCCTGATCCAGAGTACCACGTTTCCAGCTTTATGCTGTGTGCGACACTAAAGAATCAGAAGTGGGTATCGGCGCACCAGCAGACGGAGCAAGTTACGGAGCAAGTTACGGGGCAAGTTACAGGGCAAGTTACAGGGCAAGTCACACCCCCGTCCATGCAAGATGATAAGATTGCAGTGATACTTGATTTTTGTTCTATTCCACGTTCCAGAAAAGAGATTCAAGCGCATCTTGGTCTCACCGGAAGAAACAACTTTAACGATAAATATTTAAAACCGCTCTTACTTTCTGGAAATCTGAAAATGACTATTCCGGATAAGCCTAACAGCCGACTGCAAAAATACGTCAAGACATAAAAAAACTCCGTGGCACACCACCACGAAGAAATCTAAACATAAGGAGGACATACAAAATGAAAGCACATAAGTATTGGTCACTCGGAGCATTGGCTTGCATGGCAGGCTGCTTCTACACAGGCTGCAAGAAACTGATGAAGGCACACAAGTATTTTGCCTACGGAGCATTGGGCTGCATGGGCATGGCAATCTACTCCGGCCACAAGATGATTACGCCGAAGAAGAAAAAAGGAACCGAAGAATAACACACACCCTCGCCGTAATAAGCGAGGGTAATTTTTTTATGTGTGCTTCTTTGCGCTGCGCCGTTCTGTTTTTATTTTCGTTATAACCTATACACCTCTGTCATGAGCCGTATTCCGACTTTGAGTCCTTCCTCGAAAGAAGTCTTTTCCCATGCACAGCACACTCTTCCCTGCATATCCATGATTTTTTCCCAGAGAGGTATCTGACCGCCGTAGTCCTCAACCAGCCGATTCAAACCATCCAGCCCTCGCAGCCACTTCTCCAGTTCTTTCTCTTTTTCTTTGGCTGCTCTGCCGGCCACCGTGGTTTTCGGTGCCACGGAATTATTCTCCGTGTAGTGCTCATAAATCAGATCCAGCAGATTCTCCACTGGTGGGTAATATTCCGGCTCCGTTTTCTTCAAGTATTCTTCCAGCATATCCTTCAGTTTTTCTATAATACTTCCATCCTTTCCAACCATGAGCAATACATTCCGCTCCCCGGTTGTGATGGATATTACCTCGGAGTTCTGTACATAGCAACTTATTTTTTCGAATGCTTCATCTTCTCTTTCACTTCATCTGGCACATCGATCAGGCCGAACCGATAGAACATTCCGTATATGTAAGTCACGCCCCGAATGTCGCCCAGAGCCTTTGGTCGCTCCACTACTGTTCCCACCTTTTTAATATTGCTGAGTGCCAGCAGCACTGAACTCCATGCCAAACTTTTACTGTTCTCCCTGCGGTCGATCCACAGTTCTTTCGTGTACTCACCATTCCTACCTTTCCGTACTTCATAGGTGAACTGCAAGCCAGAGTAGGTTTTGAAGCGTATCCCGGCGTAGATGAGAATTACATCCCACAGATTTTCTTCGGTCAGATCACTCCTCAGCTTCTTAACTGCTCTGTATCTTCTCTGTCGCTCTGCTCCAACGCTGATCTTCTCCCTTTCTGCTGTATTTGGAAAGTACACACCCTTCTCATACGGCAGGTACGAGGTGACAGAGGATTTGGAAAGTTGGAGCGCAGATGACGTTGAAAGCACTGCTTCCTTATAGCCTTGTGTCTCTCTATAATTATTAAAGGCATCCTGCACCTTTTCAGCCACATCAGATTCATAGACTCCGGCCGTGATGAGCAGCTTCCGCACCTTTATAGGGTTCAGGCTCAGGGCATCGGCGATGGCCTGCAAGGACATCTCAGAATTATAAAGTGCCACAGCCGCTTCCATCTGCTCCTTCAGATTCTTCCCGGCATCGAACTCCGGCTTCAGTTTCTTCCGGCCGCCACCGGGCTTTCGTGTATTTCCCACAGTATCTTCCTTTCTTATTTTCGTTACAAACTATATAACAGCCCTCAAAATATACCGTGTGAACTTCTGGAGTTCAGCCCACACGGCAATGTTCTTATTTCAGTTTTTCGAGGATTTCATCTGCACTCACACCGCTTGCCAGCAGCTTCTTCAGCACAGCTTCAGCTTCGGCCTTCTTTGCTTCTTCGGCGGCCTTCTGATCAGCTGCCGCTTTCTTGGCTTCCAGCTTCGTCAGTTCTTTCTGGGCGGACTTGAGCGCAGCCTTCTTCGCTTTCAGGTCAGCCTTCAGAGTATCGATATTTGCTGTCTTTCGTTCTGGACACAGGTGATAACCTCTTTCCTTTTATAGTGAATTAAGTTTAGCACTGTGTTTGGGTGAAGGAAATTCACTTTTTCTTATAATCCGAACATTCCAACAAAAAATCAGCAGACACGAAATACGGATTATCCTTATCTCCGTTTTTTACAATTAAGATGGAATCATCATCTGCTGCAAGAATGGCAATCTGATCACCAGTTTTCAAAACCAATTTTATCTTCTTGATTTCTGCATCTTTTGTCACGGAATATGTTCCCAGAGTTTTCAATTCTTTTTTGTCCTTGATGTCTCTGTATTTGTTTGTGATCACGCTTCCCACTGTACCACCTACCGCCAGACAACTGCCTCCAATTATTGCTAGAAGATTTAATGGGCCACCAACTTTCTTTGAAGCAGTGGCAATCCATTGATACCATCCAAGATTACTCATTACCTTTTACCTCATTCTCGTTATTTAATCCAATATCCCCTTTGATTCCCTGTACTTTTGCAGATTTTTTTGTTGGAATACTTTTATCAAAATCCAATGGACGGTCTACATATACTCTATTATAAGTTACTGATTTTCCGTAAAAATTTCTATAATCTCTTTTTGCTGCTTGAATTATTTTACGAGCGGATTTATAAAAAGAAACATTTATTTCTATCATATCCTTAAAATAATCATACGTCACATTTCGATAAATAGTTATTTCCACTGGATCTATTGGAAATTCCATTTTTCCATCCTTAACTTGCTCCATCTCCGCAACCAGTAAGGATTCTGGAACATGATTTTGCCAATTTCTCATCCTATTAAAGTCGCTTAAAAGTCTCTGCGTTTCCTCTTCCAAAGGATTTAATGTTGCATCTGCAACAGGATGTTTTGAAACGTAACTTCTGAACTTGAAATATGAGATTGAACTTGTTTGAGCATCTCCAAGCAAATTCAAAAGATAATCCACTACATTCGATGTCTTATCTAACATTTCAGCATACACTTCATGTGGCACGAGACTCTCACCTGCATATTCCGCAAGTAATTCACTTCCCTCTGCGTTGTATTTTTTAATCTATCCATGCAGATTTCACATGAAGATACTATTCGATTCAAATAAATTGCACAGTTATCTTTACTGGTTAATGGAAATTGCTTGTCTTCCTTTTTCCCCATATCTCAACCTCCATATCATTTCATCATTTCTTTATCACATCTCAGCCGATCGTTAAATTTTTAATTCTTTAATCGTTGCCTGCTGCTTACCACGGAGAGGTATGTGATTATCTGAGCAGCGTAGGGAGCTTCCACTCCCAGTATATCACAATTTTATCCAGTTTTACAGACGCTTTCTTACCTTCATCACCGCACAATACACCAAACCACCTACTACTCCACCGACTGTGTTGTAGAAGATGTCCGCTAACTGGAAAGTGCCAAGTCGTAGCAATAATTGCAACATCTCAATGCTTACCGAAAAGATAAATGCTATCTTACCGCTTTGCCACAGGATTTTCTTCCAGCTGCTGCCAACTTTCTTCTCGAACGTCCACATCAATACCGCTGAAAACGGCACCATCATGATCACGTTCTCGATACACTCCGTTGTCAGCTTCCGTTCGCCATTCACTGTCTCCCAAATGCTCCAGCCACCCATGATGTCACTCAATGGGTTCATCCACAGGTTTCGGTTTAACAGCGTCCGGAATAGTATCAGGCTGCTCACAAAAGTTAATAACCATACTTTACGGAAGAACACACTCTCTTTGAATTTTGTATATCATGTCACCATGGCACTCTTCCACCCTTTTCCGGCTTGTGTTGGCTCATAAGCATATAGGTAGAAAAACATAGCGAGAAAAGACAGAAGGAACGAGAAGCCGAACGGTTCGTAGAGGGCGGTCAGGATGTTCGTGAGAATCTTAGCGAGTACTTTTATTATTCCGGACATCTTTTATATCAAACTTATATTGTTTTGCTTCTTACTTGAATTATTTTCTGAATATAATTCACAGCATATGATGTAACGAAAACACAAAACAGAATCACTATCCACTCGATAAATCTGTACTGATTACCGACCATTTTCTCCCAAATAATTCTCATATATGCAATAACCGGAAGATGTGTCAAAAAAATCACTTCGCTGATATTTCCTATTTTCACCAATAATGGATTTTCAAATATAAGTCTTGAAATACTTCCACTGTTCATTACAACTGTCCAAACCAACAAGGTCTCAATAACATGATAAACTGAATATGTCAATTTCTTATTAAACACTACCATCATTATCACATAGACAATCATCAGTAGTATTAGCATCCAATCCAGATTCTTCTTTTCTTTTCCTTTTGTCGAGATTCCAAGACATAAGCCAATTCCAAAATCACCAGCACGACATACCGGAAAAATATATGTTAAAAAAGCAACCTGACTTTGAAAGCAATTTAACACAACGAGTTCCCATGCAAATTCAACTATAAACAAGATTACAATTAACGGCTTAGAACCAATTTTCTTTATAATCCAAAAGAAAGCAAATATCATAACATAACAGAACAATAAATCCGACAAGAACCATGTAACACCGTTTAAAGCCCAATAGAAATCTTCTGATGGAATCCAACTCTGCAAGTATAATAGATTTGTTCCTATGATTGACACGAATTTGGCAGTTCCAAGTTCCTGTGCTCTCCAGCTCTTAAAAAGGAACACTAGCATAGGTACAATCGTTAAAATGTATAAGGGATATATCTTTTTTCCTTTCGTCACAGCATATTTTACTGTTTGTTCTGCATTTTTCATCTTATCCGAATCATAATATTTTATTCCTATCAGCAACCCTGATATAAGAAAAAAGAACTCTACACCTCGATCACCAAATGCAGGCAAACAGTTTGGAAAAACCGAATTTAAATGCCACAGGACAATAAGGATGATTGCCCCCCAGCCTGTCCGAAAACCTTATTTTTAGGCATAAATTTAGCCCCTTTCCTTCATCTGTGACATTGAAAACTGAATAAAATACACAGGATGAAGAAAGAGGCTTATGCCTGTTCCATCAATTCCATCATTTTTTGA
>JAQXQS010000050.1 GCA_029101305.1 Clostridia bacterium
GCCTGCAAACACTATGGTAGTAGGACTTGGAGGATATAAATTCAAGGATTACGTGAAATCAGGTTTACCGTTGATTCTGGTATCCTTCGTGATCTGTATGATCCTTTTGCCTGTTTTGTTCCCGTTCTATCCGTGAGAGGATAAAACATATGAGACGGAAGATTTTCCGCTTAATGTAAATGTATCAATAGAAATAAAGCAGAAAACATGCTGCTTTAGATAAATAACCCAAAATTAAAAGCCAAACAACCCTAAACCATTGAATGATCAGGAGGTAAATCATGACTAAGGAAAATGGAGTTAAAGTATTAACAGACATGGTAGCAGATTTTGTTGCCCATATTGGAAAAAAATTACCAGACGACGTGGTGGCAAAGCTGGAGGAGCTTGGTTCCCAGGAAAGCGCAGCACTTCCAAAAGTACTTTATGAGACAATGACCAAGAACCAGGGACTGGCTGTAGAACTGAATCGTCCAAGCTGCCAGGATACAGGAGTTCTTCAATTCTGGCTTAAATGCGGAACTAATTTCCCATATATTAACGAACTGGAAGGGCTTCTGAAAGAGGCAGTGGTACAGGCTACCTTTGCAGCACCGTTAAGACACAATTCCGTAGAAACCTTCGATGAGTACAACACAAAGAAAAATGTTGGAAAAGGAACTCCGACTGTGTGGTGGGATATTGTTCCAAACAGCGACAAATGTGAGATTTACGCATACATGGCAGGTGGCGGCTGTACTCTCCCAGGAAAAGCAATGGTACTTATGCCAGGTGCAGGATACGAAGGTGTAACCGATTTCGTTCTTGACCAGATGACAACCTATGGTCTGAATGCATGTCCTCCGCTTCTTGTTGGTGTAGGAGTAGGTACTTCTGTAGAAACAGCAGCTCTCAATTCAAAGAAAGCGCTTATGCGTCCGATCGGTTCTCATAACGATAACGCAAATGCGGCAAAAATGGAGCAGCTTCTGGAAAACGGTATTAATGCAATTGGTCTTGGACCGCAGGGAATGGGTGGAAAATATTCTGTAATGGGTGTTAATATTGAGAACACGGCCCGTCATCCATCTACGATTGGTGTTGCAGTTAATGTGGGCTGCTGGTCACACCGCCGTGGCCACCTTATTGTAAATTCGGATCTTACAGTAACATGTGATACACATTCCACATGGAAATTTAATGCATAATCGGAGGGAAAAATCATGATAGAAATCAGAGGAGATAAAAAAGTTCTTATTACACCAATCAGTGCAGAAGATCTGGCTGATATTAAAATCGGTGATATTGTATGGCTGGACGGAGATCTGATGACCTGCCGTGATGTGGCACACCGCCGTCTGGTTGAGTACGGAAGAGAGCTTCCGTATGACATCAAGGACAAAGCGATTTTTCATGCTGGCCCGATTGTCCGTAAGATTGAGGGTACAGAGGATGAGTATGAAATGGTTTCTGTGGGACCGACAACCTCCATGCGTATGGAGAAATTTGAGTATGAATTTACCAAGCTTACAGGTGTGAGAGTAATTGTCGGAAAAGGTGGAATGGGTCCGAATACGGAGCGTGCGTGTAAAGAATTCGGTGCGATCCATTGTGTATTCCCGGCTGGCTGTGCAGTTGTTGCTGCCACAGAGGTTGAGAAAATCGTAGAGCATCACTGGGATGAGCTTGGAATGCCGGAAACCTTGTGGTGCAACAAGGTAAAAGAATTTGGTCCGCTGATCGTGTCAATCGATGCACAGGGACGTAATCTTTTTGAAGAGAACAAGGTTGTTTTCAATGAGAGAAAAGAAGCTGCAAAGCAGGCTATCTATCCGGAAGTTAAATTTATTAAATGATAAAAATTTCTTTTCTATTGTTTTTTAGAGAATAGATAAAAGAGCGATAATTGCAAATAAAAATATCCTGAAAGTTACAATAATTTTGGGTGGTATCAACATGGATTGTATCAACCTGGATGTTGTAACTTAATCAGGATATTTTTATTTTTAGAGAGGCGGGAGATTTATTTTCCCCCACCCTTCAGTTTGATATATCAGTCAATCTTCAGAATCAATTCTAACACACGTCTAGCGCAGTGCTCCAGCTGGGCACGTCCAAGCTGGCCCATTTCCATGGCTTTCTTTACACGGTCTGGGAAACCGGTTCCCATTTTTACATCATTTCCAGCCTGGATTTCTTTATAATGTTCTGCTCTTGTCCACCAGTCTGTGGTGACCATACCCTGGAAGCCCCACTCGCCGCGGAGTACATCTTCCAGAAGCTCACGGTTCTCGGAAGCACGGTGACCGTTGATAGCATTGTAGGAGGACATGATGGTCCATGGCTGTGCCTCTTTTACAATGATCTCAAATCCTTTCAGATAGATCTCACGAAGTGCTCTTTCGGAAACACGGGAATCACTGTGCTTTCTGTTTGTCTCTTTATTGTTAGCTGCAAAATGCTTTACAGAGGCAGCAATGTGCTGGGACTGGATACCTTTTACCATAGCAGCACCCATTTTTCCAGCGATCAGCGGGTCCTCGGAATAGTATTCGAAGTTTCTTCCGCAAAGAGGATTTCTGTGGATGTTTACAGCCGGGGTAAGCCATACGGCAAGGTTGTTTTCCTTGACTTCTTCTGCGCCAGCCTGTCCTACCTGCTGAACAAGTGCCGGGTTCCAGGTGCAGGCAAGAAGGGTTGCACATGGCCATGCGGTGGTATCCATGCAGCATTCGCCAGTGATACGAAGTCCGGCAGGGCCATCAGCTGTCATAATGGATGGAACACCATAATCCGGGAGATTTCCAAATCCAAAAGTATTGGAAACACCTACGTTTGGCTGGCCGCCAAGAAGATGAAGCAGATCATCATCGCTTAACTGGGCCATGAAGTCATCCAGGGAAAGTTTGCCTTCTGCAACGTCAATAAACTGCTTTTTGCCATAGTTATCAAACAGGGCACCTCGCGCACAGCCGCGTACACCAGGGGTAAGACCCTCTTCTGTGCCAGGCTCCATTTTTTCAAATACGCATTCGTTCATGTCGTGGCATTCAGACTGTGGAAGTTCCTCGAAGCTTCCGTCAGAGAGCATACGCTCTTTCAGGCTGGTTGGAACCAGATGGGCACTCAGCTGTCTGGTGATCACATTTTCCTCAAGCTCCATAGACTGGATTCCTTCTTCTGCATCTCTTACTGATGTTCCGATGTAGAAGTGGTAAGTGCCTTTTTCCAGAATGTATGCAGATTTCTGAATCTTTCCAAGATCATCGTAGGATGCCATGTCAGCTTTTGTAAAGGAGAGGCGGATCAGCTGTGTCTCGCCTGGCTGAAGAAGCCTTGTTTTTGCAAATGCAGCAAGCTGGCGGGATGGTTTTTTCAGAAGCCCCTGAGGTGCTTCGAAGTAAAGCTGTACAACCTCTTTTCCAGCCATGTCACCGGTATTTGCTACCTGAACTTCTGCAAAAATCTGATCTTCGGTTTCCCACATGGCTGTGTTATCCAGGGAAAAGGTAGTGAAGGAAAGTCCGTATCCAAATGGGTAAATGACTTTTTCCTGTGCGCCTGGAATGGTTTCAAAGTAACGGTATCCTACATAAATGTCTTCTGTGTAGTTTACATAATCAAAAGATTCGTGGAAGTTTGCAGTAGAAGGATAATCATTAACATCTGCTGCAAAAGTATCAGAAAGCTTACCAGATGGATTACCTTTTCCGGTAAGAAGCTCTGCCATGGCAAGTCCACCTTCCATGCCGCCCTGCCATCCAAGAAGAGCAGAGGAAATCTGATCGTCATTTTTTACCCAGGAAAGGTCAATGATTCCGCCGATGTTAAGAACGACTACAATGTCGTCGAAACGCTCTTTTACCATTGCCAGCATAGCCTTTTCGCGGGCTGTTAAGTAGAAATCGCCATCTGGGAAAACTTCGCCGGAGATTTTTGGCATGGTGGTTTCGTTATCCCATGGATTAAATTCGTTGTTGCACTCGATGCTGGAACGGTCCCAGCCTTCTCCTGAGAAACGGCTGATCACAACTACAGCAACATCTGCGAAAGCTTTGGCTGTGTCTGCAAGGGCAGCGGGAAGCTCTGGTTCCACAGTCATTCCAGGAGCTGCGCCTTTTTCATACTGGTGCATGATGTCGGTGCGGTAAAATGCGGATAATGGCTCGTAGATCTGAACTGCGTTTTCCTGCATTTTCAGTCCATCATAAAGATTGTGCACATAAGCTACTTTAACGTCGCCGCTTCCGCCGCCGCCTTTTACATAGTCGAAACTGCCTTTGCCAAAAAGTGCGATGCGTGTACCTTCTGTGAATGGAAGCAGATTTTTTTCATTTTTTAACAGAACCATACCTTCTTTGGCTGCTTCTTTGGAAAGCAGGATGTGCTCCTTACTTGCGGTCACACGGCCTGTTTCTTTAAGGGGAAGGTTTGGCTGGAATTTAACGCGGGTCCATTTATTCATTTGATCGTGTCCTCCTGTTTTTTATTGAGATATGTTTGGTTTAAGAAATTAGTTCTCTGTCTTGATAAATTTTATTATAGGTGAATATATGGAGATATACTAGAGTATTTATTGCTTCTTTTATGGGACTTTATTGATATTTTGTACTGATTATTCTATAATTATATAGAAAATAGTGGTAGATTTTGATTTCATTCCTGTAATTCGTATTATCTGTTCCGGAATATATTTTGTGGGAAGTATTTTCAAAACACGCATTAAAGTTGAGGGGGAAGAAACAAATGCAGATTGAATATGAAAACGTATTGGACGATCACCTTGGAAAAATTCATTTCTCAGTTGTAAATACATGCGACATCTTGATCCCGGCACACTGGCATGAACATCTGGAAATCATTTATATGATAAAGGGTAACATTACGGCTGCTATTAATGATACAAATTATGAACTGAAAGAGGGAGATATTTTTCTGGTAAATACCAATGATATCCATTACACGCTCACTCATGGAGATTCCTGGTATTATCTGCTGCAGATTCCACCTGTTCATCTGGAACGGATTTCTGCCAGCTGGAAGGGAATGAAGTTCTTAGAATATATGCCTGCCAAACCAGAAGAAACAGAAGTGATAAAAGATATACAAGGGATAGAAAAAAGAGAAGAAACAGAACTGGCGAAGCTTCGGGAGTTGCTGAAAGCCGTATTTGAAAAAATCGCAGAATTGTATGATGAGAAAACGAAAGGCTATCATCTGTTGGTTCTTGGTGAGGTTTACCGGTTTTTGTATCTGCTTTATACGAAGGGAATCATAGCAGAAGAAATGGCAGAAGGAAGACAGAGCACCAGGCGTGATCTGAAGCGAATGAAAATGTGCATGGAATTTGCGCAAAATCATTATAGTGAGGATATTTCCCTGGCAGATGTGGCAGGTCTTTTATCTGTCACACCAGAACATTTCTGCCGCTTGTTTCGCAAATATACAGGACAGACCTTTCTTGCGTATGTAAATCAGATCCGGATGGATCATTTCTATAATGATCTGCTGGAGACTGACGAAAATATAACATTCCTTCTGGATAAAAACGGGATCACCAATTATAAGGGATTTTTAAAGAAATTCAGGGATATTTATGGGGAATCGCCGCGGGCTGTGCGACAGAAAAAAAGACAGTTGTCTTTGGGAATAACAGAAAGTTAATCCGGGACAGCTGTCTTTATACAGGCTGTTAAAATACGATCTGGATACTATAACTGCGCCTTGTTTTTTACCAGCATTTCATGAATGATATTCTGGGTATAAGCTCCCAGATGTTTCTTATCTTCTTTTTCCAGCTGATCGACGTAAATCGGTTTACCATATTCCAGAATGATATGGGTCTTTTTGATCTTTGGGAAATGGTTTTCCCAGATATCAGCAGAACCGCTGATCGCCATGGGAATGATCGGACAGTTGGTCTTGGTTGCAATCTTGAAGCTGCCTTCATGGAACGGCAGCATGTCCAGCTCACTCTCGTTTTTGTTGCGGGTACCTTCCGGGAAAATACAGATGGAAATACCGGATTTCACCTTTTCGATAGCGGTAAGGATGGTTTTCAGACCCTGCTTCAGATCCTTGCGGTCAAGGAAGAGACAGTGAAGACGCTTCATCCAGGTAGAAAGAAGCGGAACTTTTTCCATTTCTTTCTTCGCTATGTAACCAGTTCGGATCGGGCATCGCGGATAAGTAAGCGGCACATCAAAGAAGCTCCGGTGATTGCCGATGTATAGAACCGGTGTGTCTGTAGGAACATTCTCCTCGCCAATGACGGTAAGCTTCACACCTGCCACCCATAAGATGAACCGGAATACTGCCTGGACAATCCGAAGGGAACTGATTTCTTTTGCCATAGGATTGAATTTTCCAATAATCCACTCCACGAAAAGGATGGGGATGGAAAGAATCAGGAATCCAACCACTACGATCACGCATAAAATAAAACGAATCATATGATTTTCCTTTCTGTAAATATGTCTTTTATCCTTTTCTTCATTATATGTAATTTTGAAAAATCTTGCAATAAATCTTTTCTATCCCACATAGAATAAAATAAATGAAAACTGCAGCTGTGAGCGGCAGGGACTGGCTAAGGTGACCATGAAAAAAACGACAGCACATTTTATGGTTCTGATAGGGTGCTTATTTTTACTTAGTGGATGCCGGTTTATCCGGATTGAAGATGAGCCGCGCAAGCCTTTGGAATATTCCATTGTAAAAAGTGAAGACATACCACAAGAGTTAAAGACTTTAATACAGGAGAAAAAAGAAAAAGAATTCCAATTGACATATCAAAGTGAAAAAGACCTGTTTCTTATAAAAGGATATGGGCTGCAGATGTGCGGTGGCTACAGTATTTCAGTAGAAGAGCTGGGGGTGACATCCCAGGCTGTTTTTTTTAAGACCCAGCTGATCGGGCCATCAGACAGAAAAGCAGAGCTTAGCCCGCCCTCGTATCCGTATATTGTAATCAGGACAGAATATAGGAAGGAACCTGTAATTTTTGAGTAGGAAATAAAAAGGAGTGGAAAATCGTGGAATTAAGAAAAGAAAGTGTGCAGATGCTTCATGTAAAAAGCCGGGCAACCAGTCAGGTGACTTTTGATACGGATTATAATGTGCCTGATGCGAAGCCGGATATGGGAAGGCTGATCCAGAGTAAAGGGAATATTTCCATGGAGGAAGTACGCCTTAGCGATGGAAAAGCATTTATCAGCGGAAATCTGAACGTGGATATTCTTTATGTTGGAGAAGAAGACCAGAAAGTAAGCAGTCTGGCGGCAAAACTGCCTTTTGATGAGACATTGAACCTGGAAGGAATCGCTGGGGGTGATAAAATATGCCTGAAGTGGGAGATTGAGGATCTCAGTGTACACATGATCCATTCCAGAAAATTGAATATTAAGGCGATCGTTACCTTCTATGCAGTCGTGGATGAAATGACAGGTGTGCAGCTTCCCGTGGAAATCAGTGGAGAAAACGTTTCTGTAAAAAGAAAAAAAGTACGGTTAATGAGTCTGATGGTACATAAAAAGGACACTATGCGGATCAAAGATGAGATCACGCTTGTGTCCAATAAACCGAACATTGAACAGCTCTTGTGGTATACCATCGAAGTCCGCGGGATGGATCTTCGACCAGAAGATAATGTGGTGAAAGCAAGGGGAGAACTTTCAGTTTTTGTTTTATATTCTGGTGAGGATGAAGAAAATCCGCTTCAGTGGGCAGAATATACGTTGCCCTTCAATTCAGAAATGGAATGCACCGGCTGCACCGGAGATATGATCCAGGATATTGGCTATTCTGTTATCAATCAGAGTATTGAGGTGAAGCCGGATTCGGATGGTGAAGAACGGGTAATGTGCGTAGATGTGGTTCTGGAACTGGATATGAAGCTTTACCGGGAGGAAGAGCATGATCTGATCCTGGACGTATATTCTCCTTTGAAAACCTGTAATGTACAGGGAAAAGAGGTGTGCCTGGGAAGCCTGCTTGTCCGTAATGATTCCAAATGCCGCGTGGCTGACCGGATCGAGCTGAAAGAGAGCCAGGGGAAGATTCTGCAGATCTGCCACAGCCAGGGCCGGGTAAAAGTAGAAAAAACGAAGATCGTGGAAAACGGAATCCAGGCAGAGGGAATTGTATTTCTGAAAATCCTTTATATAACCGGAAATGATGATATGCCATTCTATTCGGTGGATGGAATGATTCCTTTTTCCCACATAATAGAAGCAAATGGAATAAAAGAAGACAGCATCTTTTTCCTTCAGTCGGATCTGGAACAGCTGTCCACGTCTATGATCGACAGCAATGAGATAGAGGTAAAAGCAGTGATCCGTCTGGATACGCTGGTGCTTCAGTGTGAGAAACAGCTGCTTATCGGCAAGGTGGAGGAGCAGCCCCTTGATATGCAGAAAATTCAGTCGATGCCGGGAATCACGGTGTATATGGTAAAAAACGGGGATACAATGTGGGACATTGCAAAACGATTTTACACCACTGTGGAGGAAATCTGCGCGCAAAATGAACTGGAGGATGACAAGGTTACACCTGGGATGCCATTACTTTTGGTGAAAAAGGTGGAAGGGTAGAATCTTTTTGGGAAAATATGGCGTGAAGCAAGGCGTGTAAGGAATGAGAAATTTCCTCGAATAAATGTATTGAAAAAAATACAAAAATATCTTACAATAAAAATATTGATAAATTGTATACAAAGTACAAAAGGTGGTTATTTTTTCACGGTAACCAAAAGCGGAGGGAATTATGCGTTTACGTGCACTTGCAAAAATAAATCTGGGACTTGATGTGGTTGGGAAACGTGCGGACGGATACCATGAAGTCCGTATGATCATGCAGACCATACAGATGTATGATGTACTGGAAATTGAGAAGAAAGCAGAGCCGGGGATCACACTTACTACGAATATTCCGTATGTTCCGACGGATGAGCGGAACCTTGTATATAAAGCGGCGAAAATGCTTATGGATGAGTTTCATGTGGAGGAAGGCCTTACCATGAATCTGGAGAAGTTTATTCCGGTGGCAGCTGGTATGGCTGGTGGAAGTTCGGATGCTGCGGCAGCTTTTGTGGGAGTGAATAAACTGTTTAATCTGGGGCTTTCTGAGGAAGAGCTGATGAAGCGCGCGGTGAAGGTTGGGGCTGATGTTCCTTATTGTGTGATGAGGGGAACTGCCCTTGCAGAAGGTATTGGGGAGAAACTGACCAGGCTTCCGCGGGTGCCTCATTGCTATGTCCTGGTTGGGAAACCTGGGGTAAATGTTTCTACGAAGACAGCTTATGAGAATCTGCGTCTGGATGATCCGGCAGTGGTGCATCCGGATATTGACGGAATGGTAACTGCTGTCCGTGAGGGGAATCTTGACGGACTGATCGCCAGGATGGGAAATGTATTTGAGCCGGGAATCATCGGGAAATATCCGGTTATCCAGGAAATCAAAGATCTGATGGAAAATAACGGAGCACGTAAGGCCATGATGAGCGGAAGTGGCCCTACTGTATTTGGGATTTTTGACAGCAAAGAGAAAATGGAGCAGGCAGCAGCTGTCCTTCGGGAGAGCAGACTGGCGAAGACTGTTTTTGCCACAGAAGTTTTTTAGGAGGGAACACAAATGACAAGTGATTTTACAGTGCATATGGACGAGTACCTTCCATTACGGGAAGTTGTTTTTAATACATTGCGTCAGGCGATTCTGAAAGGAGAGCTGAAACCAGGCGAGAGACTGATGGAGATCGCCCTTGCTGAGAAGCTGGGAGTGAGCAGGACTCCCATCCGGGAAGCTATGCGTAAGCTGGAGCTGGAAGGTCTGGTAGTGATGATTCCAAGACGTGGAGCCCAGGTTGCCAATATTACAGAGAAGGATCTGAATGATGTCCTGGAAGTGCGGATCACCCTGGAGAATATGGCCATTGAGAAAGCCTGCGCCAATATGACAGATGAGGATATACAGAAGCTGGAACAGGCTGCGAAGGATTTCCAGGACAGCACCGCAGATGGAAATCTGGTAAAGATGGCAGAAGCAGATGTGAATTTCCATGAGGTAATTTACCAGGCGGCAGATAATAAGAGACTTATGCAGGTTTTGAACAATCTTCGGGAGCAGATTTACCGGTATCGGGTAGAATATCTGAAAGAGGATGAATCCAGAAACCGTCTGGTGAAGGAGCATGAGGAGATTACCCAGGCAATCCGGAACCGGGATGTGAAGAAGGCACAGGAGCTGTCTTTTGAACATCTGGAGAATCAGCGTGTAGGAATTATTCAGGCGATTAAAGCAGAAGGATAATATCTGTGAGAAAGAGAATATAATTTTATAACTTGGGAAACACTGGGAGAGATACCTGGTGTTTTTTTTTTATTAAATATTAGTTGATTTTAAAAAAATAAGAAAGCGACTGCAAGAAATGAATAAAAATGACAATATTGTTATAATTTCAAAAGACATTCGTGCCAATGAAAGATGCATAAGAGAGCGCCTGGCAGATTGCGGGGACATCCAGATCCGGAGGATGCGTCTTGGGGATGAGAGAAAAGTTGACTGCCTGATGGTTTATATAGAGGTGGCAACTTCCAATATGATGCTGGAGGATTCTGCTATTGGGAAGATGGTAGGGCATTTCTGGGAGATTTCACCGGAGGAGATCAAACAGTTTGTGGAATATAACAGTCTTGGAATTGCAGATGTAAAGAAGCTGACGGACATGGAGCAGGTGTTTGCAGGAGTGCTCTCTGGGGACGCCGTGTTCTTTATGGACGGATTTGACCAGGCTATGAAAATTTCCAGTGAGGGATATCCGAGTATGGGTGTCACGGAAGTGGAAATGGAAAAGGTGCTTCGCGGTTCCAAAGAGGGTTTTTCAGATTCCGTAAAAACAAATTCAGCACTGATCCGGAAGCGGCTGCGGGATACCAGACTGAAGGTGGTTGAATTTCACATGGGAGAACGCTCTCATACATTGGTGCAGATGGTTTATATGGAAGATCTGGTGCGTGAAGAATTTTTGGAACAGGTGAAGGAAAGGCTGGGGGCGTTTCGCATTGATGGAATCCTGGACAGCGGAATGCTGGAGCAGCTGACAGAGGATTCCTGGTTTTCCCCATTTCCTCAGTATCAGACGACAGAGAGACCGGATCGTGCGGCACAGGAAATCCTGAATGGAAAAGTGGTATTGTTGTGCGACAATTCCCCGGTGGCACTTGTTTTACCAGGCATTTTCAACAGTTTCATGGAGAGCAGTGAGGACTGGTATAATCGGTTTGAGATGGCGTCATTTCTCAGGTGTCTGCGGTATGTGGCACTGGCGGCGGCAACCTTACTCCCAGGGCTTTATCTGGCTGTGATCCGTTTTCACACGCAGATTTTGCCAACGAATATGATTCTGTCTTTTGCTCAAGCCAGAGAGGGAGTGCCTTTTTCCAGTATTGCGGAGTTAGTGCTTCTGGAGCTGTCTTTTGAACTGATCCGGGAGGCTGGGGTGCGAATTCCTGGCGCTTTGGGAAATGCTATGGGAATTGTAGGAGGACTGATCGTCGGTTCTGCAGCAGTAGAGGCAAACCTGGTCAGCCCTATTGTGGTCATGGTGGTAGCGATAACAGCACTAGGTTCGCTGGCGATACCTAATGAAGAATTTGCTTCAGCGTTTCGGCTGCTTAAGTATTTCTTTCTGTTTCTTGGCGGATATCTGGGAATTTTTGGAATTGTGACGGGAATATATCTGACAGTGTCACATCTGGCAGGACTTCTCAGCTTTGGTGTCCCATATTTGATGCCTTTTATAAAACAAAGTTCTGGAAATGGGACTGGAAGCGGGATTGTGCGTGTACCCTTCAGGAAAAGATGGAGAAGACCGCTGTATGCAAAGGAAGATGAGCGTGTGCGCTTAAAAAAGACAGAGAGTGGAAATTGTAAAAATGGAGGGGAGAGCGAATGAAATTTGCAGAAAACAACCGGATTTCCCAGCGGCAGCTATACAGGCAGATCGTGATCGCTTTCATTGCACCGTTTTTGTTATGTCTTTTTGGAAAAAGACAAACGCTGGGGCTTAGTGGGCTGACAGGTACAGTTTTAGCGCTAATTGCAGTTTTGTTCTATGTGATTTTTCTTGTTCGCCTCCGCCATGCTTTTGGGAATCCATGTAAAACAGCCGGTCAAATCGGGGGCCGGCTGGTGGGAGTATTCTTTCTTATATATTGTATTTGGGGAGCGACGTTTCTGCTGGATCTGTTGGGAGAAATCGTAGCGGTCAGTCTGGGAACTGGTGTAGCGAAGGGGTGGCTTTGTCTGCTTGCATTGCTGGTGTGCAGTATGGGAACACACAGGGGAATTCAGCGCCGGGGTAGAATCGGAGAAGTGTCAGGTGGCGTGGTACTGGCTGCGGTCTTGCTTATGCTGTTTTTGTCCATAGGGCAGGGGAAATGGGAATATCTTCAGGAGATGGTGTGGAATTCGTCGTTTTCAGAAAAAAAAATCCTGGAAAGTGGGTATGGAGTGATATGTGCATTTTCGGGACTGGGGATGTTGCCCTTTTCGCTGGACCAGACAGTGAGAAAAAAAGAAAACAGTACAGGAAAGACGGTAAGTCTTGCCGTTTTCACTCTGGGAGTTTTACTTATTCTTACAGAATTGCTGCTTTCGTCTGTATTAGGCTGGGGCCGTCTGAAATACGAGAACTATCCCATTTTACCCTTGCTTGCAGGCGCTGATCTGCCAGGAAATGTGCTGGCCAGATTCGACATACTCTGGATGGGATTTCTCTTATACAGTCTTTTGTTTTCTATAGGAAGTCTTCTGCATTACGGTCATTTAATTGTGGAAAAATCTGGTCTGGGAACAGGGCGGCTGTGGATACCGCTCCTTGTTTACGGGGGAATTGTGGCTGAAATGGGAGCCTGGAGTATCCGGGATTATTTCCCTTTATACCTGGAATATATATTTGTGCCTGGAATGTTGATTATTCAAATTGTATTTTTTATTATAGGAAAAAAGAGGTGGAAAAAGAAGCTTGCTGCAGCGGCATGTGCCAGCGCGATTTTCTTTCTGACTGGCTGCGGTGGCGTGGAACCGGAGAAGCGCTTGTATCCTTTGGCTCTTGGTGTTGACCTGAATGGTGGAAATCTCCAGGTGACTTATGGAGTTCCAGATCTTCCAAAATCCACTGGACAGGAGAAAAATGGAGAAGATCAGGGAAATGCCGCCCCTTCCATTGTGGGGGAAAGCTTTGAAGAGATTGAGAATCTCTATGGCCGTACACAGGAAAAATACCTGGATATGGGGCATCTGGAAATTTTAGTCCTTGGCCAGGCGTTATTAGATGGTGGTCGTTGGGAACAGGCGCTTGCTTATCTGAAACAGGAATCTGTCATAGGCGAAAATGTTTACGTGTTCTGTTGTGATAATGCTTCTGAAGCTGTAGCCTGGACAAGTCCTCAGGAAACTTCCCTGGGAGAATATCTTCTTGGACTTCTGGAAAATAATCCAAACGGAAGTCCTGGGCAGGCGGTGACACTCCGGGAGGTTTACCACGAATTTTACGACCGGGGCGCGTTGCCGTCATTGCCGGAAATTAAGATTCAGGGAGCGGAATTGGAGGTGATATTCTAAACGGACATGTCTGCTTACGCAGACATTACCATGAATGAAAGTCGATTGCTCCGCACCGTTGGCGCTCCCGCAATCGCCGACTGTATTCGTAATCCGGGCTATTGCCCTACTTACGCATACAGTCTAGCCCGTGCGATATCCATGAATCCACTATGCAAGCATGCTGGATTCATGGCTGCCGCACAGGACTTTCATAGTAAAAAATGAGGAATGGAGTATGCCATTAACAAAGACAATTCGGAATACATTTTTGCTGGCAGAGGGAAAGGTACTGGACTGGTATGAATAATTAAGAAAATACAGGAAATACTCCTGATAACAATAATTACTGGAAGTAAAGCCAGTAATAATAAAAGTTTTCGGGGGTATTACCATGTCATATTTAAGAAAAATTCAATATCATATATTAGCAGCGGTTTTACTGTCAGCATTGCTTTTCAAAAATCCGGAAGTGATAAATAGAAATTCAAAGGTTCTGGCCTGGTGGGGAACCATTTATCCACAGTTTTGTTTTATGGAAATGCATGAAGAGGAGAATATGCCACAGAAAGAACCCAAATTTCATTTCTGGATTGCGGAGAAAGTTTTGGAAATCATAGATTGATGGAATCCCATCTGTTTTCTGCCTTGCACCATAGTGACTTTGGTGTTAAAATGGGGGGACAAGATGGCAGAAATGACACAGGGAATGTTACTGGAGTGAATAGTAACCAATGATTTTCTGCCTATTTTAATATGAATTTGGAGACAGATAAATGAAAATAGACAGAGATGCTCCTGTAGGGGTATTTGATTCCGGTATTGGAGGGCTTACGGTTGCCAGAGAGATCATGCGAAATCTTCCGGCAGAGAAAATCGTGTACTTTGGAGATACAGCCCGCGTTCCATATGGAAGCAAATCCAAGGAGACTATTATAAGATATTCACGTCAGATCATCCGCTTTCTGAAAGAACAGCAGGTAAAGGCAATTGTGGTTGCCTGCAATACGGCAAGTGCCTTTGCCCTGGATGCAGTCCGGGAGGAATTTGACATTCCCATTCTTGGTGTGATCGAAGCTGGCGCGAAGGTTGCCGCGCAGGTCACCCGGAACAAACGGGTGGGAATAATTGGTACAGAGGGTACGGTAGGAAGCGGCATTCATGCAGAAATGCTGAAGAAAATTGATCCGGAAATCACAGTGATCGGGAAGCCTTGTCCGCTCTTTGTTCCGCTTGTTGAGGAAGGATGGACACACGATCCGGTGACGGTGGAGGTGGCAACCAGATATTTAAGAGAATTGCAGGAGAAAGATATTGATACTTTGATCCTGGGCTGTACGCATTATCCGCTGCTGCGTTCCACCATTGGTCAGGTTATGGGAGATGGGGTTCAGCTTGTGAATCCGGCGTATGAGACCGCATTAGAGCTTGGGAAACTGCTGAAAGAGCAGGACATGCAGAGCACAGGTCAGGGACAGTCTGATTTCCCATACCGATTCTATGTCAGTGATCTGGCTGAGAAATTTAAGGGCTTTGCTAATTCTATCCTGCCATTTGATGTAGAGAAGACGCAGAAGATTGATATTGAGAAATATTGAATAACGAAATCTAGTTGCAAGTAAAAGAAAAGTTGTGAAATCTGCTTTAGCAGATTGGAAGAAATGGAAAGATCATAATGGAAAAAGAAGTTTTAATTCATGTAAGAGGTTTACATATGATGGACACTCCGGAGGGAGATGAGCCTATCGAGATCGTGGTGCCGGGTGAGTATTATTTCCGCAACGGCAGCCACTATCTCCGCTATGAGGAAATGCTAGACGAGCATGGCGATCCTACTGTAAATTATATCAAGATTTCTCCACGGGGAATGGAAGTACGGAAAAAGGGACAGGTAAATACCCATATGGTATTTGAGCAGGGCAAGCGGAACATGGCACTTTATACCACACCGTTTGGCACTTTGGAAATGGGAATTTCCGCCACCAATCTGGAATTGAAGGAAAGTGACAGCAGGCTTGACATGAAAGTAAAGTATTCCCTGGATCTGAACCAGGAGCATGTGGCAGATTGCTGTTTGGATATTCATGCCCAGGAGAAGAATGCGTCAGGGTTTGTGCTGTGAGAATTACAGCGCAGGATTTTTGAAATAAAACAGCCAGAGACTACCTGTAAGCTAGGAGTTTCCGGCTGTTCTTTTTATTAATTCAACCGAAAATAGCACGTGCTTTTTCCGCGCCCTTCTTTTTTTAATTCACCAGCCGTAACCAGCTTCCGTAAGGCACTTTCGATGGAACTGTCACTGAGTGTAGGACAGAATTCGCGAATATCCTGTTTGGTAAAACGTCCGATTTTATTTTTGCTGGCACGCCGTACCATTTCAAGCGCAGAAAGTTTGGTTTCCACAAGGGATACACGGTCTTCAAAGTCTTTATATGCTGCCAGGATTGTTCCGAGAATATACTTGATAAAAGGCAAGGCATTTTCCGTCCCTTCATGCCATCCGGTTTGTGATTCTGCAAGGGCATGATAGTAGAGATCTTTATTTTGGGCAATCTTAGCTTCAAGAGAAATATATTTGCCAACATAGAATCCATTTCGATACAAGAGTAACGTTGTCAGCAATCTGCTCATTCTTCCATTTCCATCGTTGAAGGGATGGATACAGAGGAAGTCATGAATAAAGACTGGAATTGCGATTAGTGGTTCTACTTCCATGTTTCCGATTATCCGGTTATACTCTTCACAGATTTTATCCAGAGCTTCTGGTGTTTCATATGGGGAAAGTGGTGTAAACAATGTTTCAACATGACCGTCTGGGTATGTGGCACTAATGTAGTTTTGTACAGTTTTTGTGCGACCGGCAATTGGATTGTTCATGTGACTATAAAGTATTTTGTGAAGCTGCAGGATATAATTCTGGGTGATCGGAATAGCATCAAAACTTTCATGTATAATATTCAGTACGTCACGATATCCAGCTATTTCCTGCTCATCACGATTTTTGGGGGTTGTCTTTTCTTTGACGAGTTGGCGGATTCGTGTATTTGTAGTGACTATGCCTTCAATAGCATTTGATGCTTCTGTGCTTTGAACTTTAGCGATTTCTACAAGCTTTTCAAGTCCTTCGGGGCGTTGTTTCAGGTATAATTCCTGTTTACCAGCTTCTTTATATATTGCAGCAACGAGCCCGAGGATGTCTGAATCCCATTTTTGCTCTTTGAGTGAGGAGTAATTAAAGATTCTCATTTCGTACCTCCTATCTTTTTCCCTTAAATAATACCCTAAAATAAGGGAAAGAACAATAGAATAAGGGAAAATTCCCTTAATATTATACCATAAATAAGGGAATAATATTCAGACAAGCTTTTTGAGTGATACGAAAGCGTAATCTGTAGCTTTTTAAACGTGGGATGTTGTGGACTATTGGGGAAATTCATTTTATACTATAGTTAAATTGTGAGTAGATTTACAAGGAAAGAGAAATGGTTACGGTTCAAAGATTGTGAACAGCAATAATTTACGGGAGGAAAACAAAAAATGGAAAATACATTTTGGATCTGGTATCCGGGAGATTTTGAATTATATCATGCAATGAAGCAGAATTTCAGCCGTGTGGAGAGAGGTTTTGGATGGCCGGCATTCTGGAAGAGTGAGGGCTTCCGCAACCGTGTGGCTTTCCGCAGGACTTATGAATTGGAGCAGGAGACCAGCTTTACTGTATTTTCCAATGCAATTGGCCATGTGCTTGTAACCTGGGAAAATGGGGAGAAGAAATATCCATTTGGAAAGAAGATCACAGTAGCTCCTGGAAAGGTGCGGATCTCTATTCATGCAGGCTGTGTGGAGGCATTTCCTTGCGCTTATGTGCAGGGTGAGGTAATCCATTCTGATAAAACATGGAAGGCAGAGGATTATTCCCAGCCATTAGTGCCGGTTGGAGTGTGTAAGTATTTTACCAAGCCGGGACAGAATCCTACTGTGTGGGAATATACAGAAAAAGAATGCAAGCCTGTAAAAATCAGCGAGATAAACGGTGGCGTGCTGGCTGAGTTTGAAACAGAGCTGACAGCAGCGGTTTATGTGAATGATAAACGTCAAAATAGTTCTGGGGTGGAAGTCTTCTGCGGCGAGTCCATGGACGAGGCTCTTGATCTGGAGCACTGCTACTATAGCTGGCAGCCGGATCCTGTCACAAAGAGATGCCCATGCTGTGCAGTTCGTTTTGCATTTATTCCTGATTGCAAAGCAGAAGATGTGGAAATCACAGCATTCTATCAGTATGTAGATTTCCCGAAACGCGCTTCTTTTAAGTGTAATGATGAGAAACTGAACAAAATTTGGGAAGTGGCAGAGCACACCTTCCGCCTTTGCAGCGGAATCTTTTTCCTGGATGGTGTAAAGCGTGATAAATGGATCTGGTCCGGAGATGCTTATCAGAGCTTTTTTGTAAACCAGTATCTGCTGGCAGATCCGGATATTGACCAGAGAACCCTTCTGGCACTTCGTGGAAATGATCCGATGACCAGACACATTAATACTATTATGGACTATTCCCTGTTCTGGATTCTGGGTGTGCTCTATCATTATGAGGCATACGGTGATCTGGAATTTGTCCGTCAGGTTTATCCGAAAATGTGCTCTCTTATAGAGTTCTGTGAGGGACAGCTGGATGAGAACGGATTCCTGGTAGGACGTGAGAATGACTGGATCTATATTGACTGGGCAGATATGGATAAGACCGGAGCACTTTGTGCAGAGCAGATGCTGTTTGCTGCATGCTGGCAGACCATGGCGAAGGTAAGCGCAGCTCTTGGCGAGGAGAACCCGGAATATATTGCAAAATATGAGAAACTGGTGGCTCAGATCCGCAAATTCTACTGGGATCAGGAAAAGGGCGCATTTATCGATTCCTTTGAATCCGGCAAGAGAAATGTTACCCGACATGCCAACATTTTTGCAATTCTTTTCCATATTGCAACAGCAGATGAGCAGGAGAAAATTCTGGAAAATGTGATCAGGAACGATGAAATTCCGGCAATCACAACCCCGTATTTCAATTTCTTTGAGCTGGATATGCTCTGCCAGACAGGAAATCTGGAATTTGTACTGAACAAGATCCGTAATTACTGGGGAGGTATGCTGGACCGCGGTGCGGTTACGTTCTGGGAAGAATTTGATCCGGAGGCGCCGGTGGAAGAGCAGTATGACATGTATGGCGACCGTTTCGGAAAGAGTCTTTGCCATGCGTGGGCAGCAAGTCCGATCTATTTCCTGGCGAAATATTTCATGGGGCTGAAATTTACCTCTGTAGGCGGTAAAACATTTGAAGTAGAGCCACATACAGAATTCTTTGACAGCTTCGACTGTACCCTTCCGGTTGCAGATGGACAGGTTCATCTTGTGTGGGATGGAAAAGAGCTGAAAGTGGAGACGAGTACAGACGGCGGCGTGCTGAAATGTGCAGGAAAATGTGAACAATTAAATGCCAAATGCTGTAATTCATGATTTTGTATGGGTTATGAGATATGTTACGGCGCAGGCCGTGAATTGTACTTTGAATAGTTATTACAATTAATTCAAATTATAGGGTACATAAGATAGAAATGAAAATTCGTGGTAAGATGTAAGTATCTGAAGAAAGAGATGTGGAAATATTCTGGGAAAGATACAGACAGAATACCACGAATTTGTTTTATGTATTTTTACTTCTTTATAAGGGGTTTCCGAAAATGAAAAAGAAAATATCCCTGAATGTCAGACTGTTTCTGGTAACGATGTGTATTGCCATTCCAGTGATCGCGGCGCTTTTTTTCACAGGAATCCGGGAACGAGCATCAGCCAGAAAGGAAAAAATAAATGAGATACAGTCTGACGTGGAAATTGAAATGTCAGGAATTGATACACAGCTGAAATTTTTAAGAAACAGCCTGATCAATCTGGCAATGGACGACTCTGACTTCCGGTATATTGCTACATCAGAAGAGAAAAATACAGAATTCTGGCTGACGAATCAGAGAGTGCTTGAAAAAATAAATAATCAGATGGATGAAGTGGACAATGGATTTACAGTGTTTGCTTATTATCCGGAACCAGATGTGTTTTACAATTATCTGAAGGCACCTTCTGTTTCTGAATTTGTGAGAAAACAGGCGGAAGGTGAAAGGCAGACGCAGGCTTACAGCCAATGGAGCACAATCTGGTGTGAGGGAACTCCATATCTGTTCTTTATGCTAAATTATAACAGTTATTATATTGGTGCCTGGAGCTCTTATGAAAATATTGTAGCAAATTTACAGCTGGAAATGGAATCACCTGCGGAAACCAAAGCTGTAAATCCGATGGAAGTCTATCTGGTCTGTGACTCCAATGGCCGGATCATAACTCCTGCAACCGCTGAAAATACAGGATTATCTTTTGAAAAAAATACATATACGGATCCAGACAAAAACAAATGGTATTATGGCGGCGCAGTAAGTGAAATTGCAGATTTTTATCTTGTAAAACAAGTAGCAAAAAGCTTTCTGGAAGAACAGCTTCCTGCCGTTGGAAACGAAATTGCAGCGTTTGCAGCAGTGTTCCTCCTTCTGTTTCTGGTATATGGAATCTGTCTGTATTTATGGATCCTTACGCCTATGTCTCATTTGCAAAAGAGCATGAACGTGATTCAGCAGGGAGATCTGGACTACCGGATTCCGAAGATTTCTAATTGCAGTGCTGAATTTGATTCTGTGATTCAGGAATTTAATTATCTGATGGATCATATCAAAAACCTGAAAATCCAGATGTACGAAGAGCGTCTGGCTGGAAAAGAGACAGAGCTGCAATACTTAAGCAGGCAGATTCAGCCTCATTTTATTCTGAATACCTTAAATACCATTTATAATTACAGTGAAAGTGACGTGGAAACTACCAGACAACTGATCCGCCTGACCTCCGGTTATTATCGCTATGTAGTCAATGTAAATTCCAGGTATGTTCAGCTGGGACAGGAACTGGAACACATTGAGGATTACCTGAAATTACAAAAAATGCGGTATCCCAATGGATTTGAATATGAAGTAAACTGCGACGAGGCGATCAAGATCGTGCCGATTCCGCCTTTTATTATTGAGAGCTTCGTGGGAAATGCCATAAAGCATGGTTTGAAACCTGGAGAACTGACGAAGATTCAGGTAATCGTGAAACAACTGGAGGAGTTCCGGATTCTCATTCAGGTAAAAGACAATGGAACTGGTTTTTCGGATGACAACCTGGATGCAGTGGAGGAATTTCTGGAAAAAGGAATTGTGTCGGAGGAATTGGGGGTAGGAATCCGCAATTCTGTGGCAAGGTTGCGGCTGATCTATGGGGAAAAGTGTGAGATTCATATTTATAATCAGAAACCGTCAGGTGCAGTGGTGGAAATATTATTAAATCTACAGAAGCCAGAATCTATTTCGCAGAAACTGTGAGGTTCCGTTTGGGGGAATGTAGTATATTGAAAAGATATATCATAGTAACAAAATGCGAAAGATTTTTGGGATTTGGCACTGAAGCGTTGTAGAAATAGTTATTGAACAGGGAGTACAAAGATGGAAATAAAAGCTTTGCTTGTGGATGATGAAGAGCAATGTGTGAAAACCCTTAGGGAAGGAATTGACTGGGAAAAACTGGGAATCCAGGAGGTTTTCGGAGCCTACAATGCAGTGCAGGCCCGCGAAATCATGGAAAGGGAGACCATTTCTCTGATCCTTTGCGACATTGAAATGCCAGGGGAAAGTGGACTGGAATTTATATCAAGTGTACGGGAAAAAGCGGATTTGAATGATGAAAACGTAGAATGTATTATCCTCACCTGTTATCCAGACTACAAATTTATGCGCAAAGCCATGCAGATTGGCTGTAGTGATTATCTGATCAAACCTTTGGACGGTGAAGAAATGATGGCAGTTCTTGAAAAAGCTGTGGAAAAGATACGGAAGAAGTTTGAAAAAGATGAGAAAGAGAAGAAGCTTTTTCAGGAAGCTTCAAAGTCACCATTACCGGAGATGCAGCAGAATATCATTGATGGAAAAGTAATTCCATATATTAAGGAGCATTTTGCAGAGCCTCTGACTGTTGCGGAAATCGCAGATCATGCCGCACTGAATGCCCAATATATGATGCGCCTTTTCAAGAAAAAGACAGGAATTTCCGTGCTGGAATATGTGACGGACTGTCGTATGGAGAAGGCAAAAGAGATGCTTCGGGGAACAGACTGGAATAATGAGATTGTTTCTGAGAAGCTGGGTTATGCAAGCTCTGGCTATTTCATTAAGTTGTTTAAGAAAACCTATGGCGTAACGCCCCGTGAATTCAGAAAGGCTTCGAATTTATGAAAATCAGAAAACTAATAATTGGTATTGGTGCGGTTCTTTGCGCAGGTGCGATTCTTTGGGGATGCAGGAACAGGAAAAGCACCTCTTCTGTAACGGAAAATGCGGACGATGGAATCTGCGAAATTGCTATTGAAAATATGACGCTTGGTGCCAGTTATCCAGATACGGAGGAAGTTGAAAAAAAGATCAATGAAATTACAGTTCCGGCAATTTCCTGCAAAGTGAAGATTGTGAACTGCTTTATTGGAGACCATGCAAATATGGTAAAAAAATCCAAAATGGGGATTCAGCAGCTGGATTTAATCAATACGGGAACTACCACTTCTTTGTCAGAACTTGTGGCAGATGGAACGCTTTTGGAATTAAATGCTCTGTTGGATCAGTATGGAAGGGAGTTAAAAGAAAAAGAGGGAGCCCTTCTGAGGGTAACCTCTGTGGATGGTAAGATTTATGCAGTATGTGCTAATCTGAACCCAGGAAGAGCTTCTGGAATCGGATATAACAAAGAGCTTGCGGATAAATACAAGATTCAGGTTCCAGAGCAGATCGACTTAGAGGCTCTTACAGAAATTGGCATACAGTTGAAAGAAAAGAATACTGGTATCTATCTGATTTCTTTTGGAAATTCCGGAGCAGTTGAGGCTTCTGCCTTTGCGTCTTGGTTTGATATTGAAGACTTCGGTGGAGATATGAACTATGGCGTGATTTTTAATCCTCTCGATAGTATAAAGATTGAGAATGTCTATGCTTCAAAGGAATATCGTGAGTTTTGCAGAACCATGAAATTATGGAGAGATGAAGGATATATCCCAAGTGATTCCCTGTATAGTGGGGCAGATGCCCAGGCAATGTTTAACAATGGAGAAATGTTTCTGCAGTGGACCAGTGTATCGCCGGGAACTTTACATCTGGTGGAGAAAAAAGAGGTAGATTTTGATGAAATACTGGTGGCGATGACTCCCAACCGGATTACTACCTCACTGGTGCAGGAGTTTACCTGGGGAATCAGCAGCTCCTGTAAAAATCCTGAGAAAGCGATGGAATTATTGAATCTGATCTATACTAATAGTGAGCTGGCCAATCTTCTTCAAAATGGCCGGGAAGGCATTGATTATGTGAAAACAGGGGAAAAGAGTATCGAATATCCCATTGGGAAAACCAACAGTACAGTAGGGTATTCCAGTTACTTTTCCTGTTTTGGTGACGGTGATGAGGTTTATCAGTTTGGGGAAAGTACGGATGACTGGACTGCATACATAAAAAATTATTCGGAAGAATCGAAACCGTCCAAAACGCTGGGATATGTTTTTCGGACAGATAAAGTCGCACAGGAAGTGGACGCCGTCTCCAAGGTGGTAAACGAGTACCGGCCAGTACTGGAAACCGGGCTGTGTGAGGATGCAGACGAGACGCTGAATCAGTTTCTGGAGGCTTTGCAGGAAGCTGGAATGGCCAAAATTATAGGGGAAAACAGACGCCAGCTGGAAAGCTGGCTGGAAGAACAGGAGAAGTAACAGGCGAAAGATCCAAATGTTTTTTTGTACAAAATCCGTTTGGCTCTGAACAGTTACAAAAAGTCATTTTTAGACAGAAATTAAGTCATAATTGGACAGCCTGAAATTTTTATTATGTGATAATGTAAGAGAAATAGACAACCGGGGGCATAATGAATAGTCCCCGATTTTGTTATTTAATAACGTCATGAATTATATAAAGGAAATCAGGAGGCTATTATGCACAAGAAAAAATGGTTATCAGCTCTAATGGGAGTACTTATCGGAACTATGAGTTTGTCTGTATCAGCTTATGCGGCTGATTCCACAACCGCCCTTCCAAAAACAGAAGGAAAACCTCGTCTTCTGGTTACCCAGGACGGTGAAGTGGATGATATGAACACTCTGATTCACACCTTGCTTTATTCCAATGATATTGATCTGGAAGGAATTGTACAGACCAGTTCCAAGTTGCATTACAGCGGAGATGATACCACGGAGGCTTTAAGATGGATGGGAACGGACTGGATGTCTGAATTTCTGGATGCATATGCCCAGGTGTATGATAATCTGAAAGTGCATGATGAGAATTATCCTTCACCGGATGATCTTCGCGCCATAACAAAGGTCGGAAATATTAAAAATGTCAGTGATACTTCTGAAGAGACAGAAGGTTCTGAACTGGTAAAAGATCGGATTCTGGCTGAAGATGACAGGCCTCTTTATATTGAAGTAGGCGGTGGTGCCAATACAGTGGCCAGAGCGCTTATGTCGATTGAAGAGGAATACAAAGATCAGGAAGGCTGGGAAGACCTTTATAACCGTATTTGTGAAAAAGTGAGCCTTTTTGCATGGGGAATGCAGGATGATTGTTACCTGAATTATATTCAGCCAAACTGGCCATCTATGCGCATGGTAGATGTCTCTGGTTCTACTCTTGCATACGGCTACAGATGGGCAACTCTGGAAGAACTTTCCGACGAATCCAGGGAAAAAATGAGCAGTGCCTGGATGAAAGAAAATATTGAACAAAATCTTGGCGCCCTGATGGACAAATATGTGACATGGGGAGATGGAACTTATCTGGAAGGAGAAGCTGACACAGATCAGTATGGCACCAACGAGGCACTTCTTGGAGACGATACTCTCTGGGTAGGACATGCCTATGAGCAGTATGATTTCCTTTCAGAGGGAGATTCCCCGGCATGGTTTGTTACCATTCCAAACGGACTGCGTAGTCTGGAAGATCTTTCTTATGGCGGTTGGGATGGAAGATATGCTCTGAAAGAAAATGATGAGAATCCGGATGTTCGTCTGTATCAGGCTGCAAAAGGAAATGAAAAAGGAATTGCCCCATGGATTGCTGCAATCCAGAGTGACTTTGCCATGAGGGCAAAATGGTGTGTAACAGATAAATATGAGAATGCAAATCATCTGCCAACAGTTTCCGTAACAGAAGGAACCGACTTGACTGCAACTGCCGGAGAAGAAATCACACTTAATGGAACTGCTGAGGATCCAGATGGAGATACCACAACCTTCCGCTGGTATCATTATCCATACGGAGATACCTATGAGGAAGCTGAGGATGAGGATGGAAATCCTGTTGCAATCGAAGTGACAACATCCGGGGAAAACCAGGAGAACGCTTCTTTCATAATCCCTGAGGACGCAAAAGCAGGAGATACCATTCATATCATTATGGAAGGTGTAGATGGCGGAGGAACGAATCCGATAGCTTATCAGAGAGTGATCGTGACAGTAAATTAAAAAATTGAAAAAGCAGTCTGGAATAGAACCCGTGTATTACAATTGTATGCAACAGTATCTATCCAGGCTGCTTTTATTGGCTAAGTGTTGTAGACGGGATAACTGAGTATTCCTTAAAACTGCTTAAACAGTGGTTCTAAGTCATAATCGGTAAAATAGTTCCCCCATGCGGTGATCGTATCCGCGTCTACGTCCTTGGCAGCAGCAATGCCAACCGGAAGATTTTTTCGCAGATCATAATTTTTCCCGTCGCTGTCAAGAAAACAGGTTTGGTTTGGTGACAATGTGAAAGTGGTATCTTCCTGAATCCAGACGATATGTTTTGCCAGGATATTGCATATTGGCTGTTCTATCACATCATCTATCCAGTCCTGCGGATTCTTCCAGCATTTTTCAGAATGGAAGATGTCTGAAAAAGAAGTAGACTCTTTCTGGATATAGTCTGCTACCTGTTTTTTTGTTGTTTCAAAATGATAGTATGGCCATTTTCCATTAGCCGGATTGGCTGAATCTATAAAAAACGGAAGACTGTTTAATTCTTCATTTGTGTTTAAGTTTCTGGCACAAAGGGTAAGATCTTTGTCCAGGAAAGCAAGAAAAGTTTCGCCATAGTATTTATAAATTCTGCGTCCAGTGCAATCCAGCCAGAAGTACTGGAATGGGACATTGGAATCAATAGGTTCTGAAATAGACAGTTCTAATTCTTCAAGGATCTCCACTGCTTTTTTCGCTTTTTTCTCTTTTGCCAGATCTTTAAGCTGTGTACGGGTAGCGTCAGTGACTACACTCTTATAAAATAATACGAAGTTTGCGGCTTTTTGGAAATGAGCTGCCTTCCCTTCGTTTTGAAGAAGTTCAATAAAATATTTCACTGCCTGGTCTGGCTCAGCGGTTAACTTCATGCGGCAGTAGCTGACCAGAAATTTAGAATTCTGAAACAGGTATAAGGCAGCGTAATCCTTTAGATTTGCAGCCTCGGACCAGAAATTCCGCAGGAAGAACAGTGTATTAGCAGGAAGAGGACTGGAAGTCTGCAAATATCTGAATGGGAGATTGATCTTTGTATCTCTGGTTGTGCTTGTACTTTTTGTTTTGTCAAAGTCGGATGGGGAACACTCAAAGCGTTCCAGAGATTCTGGAAGATGGATGTTTCTTGATGACTTAACCCACGCACAACCTGTAAGGGTGACATTGCTGGGAATCACCTTAACTCCTTCGGTGATGATAATATCAGCATAACGTGCTGGTTTGGTATGGAGATATATTTTTTTGACCTCTTTCAGAATTCCATCTTCTATGATACAGCCATTTTCATCTGGTAGTGTTTGATAGTCCATATGATTCCTCCGTGTTTTTTAGAAAATTGGTGTTTCTTCAAGTATAAGTTTTGGGTGGAAATGTGTCAACAATGAGTGTGTAATTTATGCTTGCAAAACTGTTATACCGGCTGACTAAACGGGAGCATTACACTTGCAGTAAAATATCCCTTTTCATATTCAAAATTCAATACACCATTCTGATTTTCTACAGCAGAACGGACTATTTTTATTCCCAGACCATGATTGGGAACGTCTTCCTTGGTGGTGGAAAGTTCCGGATTTTCGGCGAGAACATTGTGCCCGATCTTATTGCTTATTTTACAGAGCAGATAGTTCTGAACACACTTAATGATAATCTGGATATCTGGTTCAGACTCTGTTTTACTGGCTTCAATGGCATTATCCAGAAGATTCAGAAGAATTGTGCATAGTACTTCTTCATTAATGGAAAGCTGGTCTGGAATAATGATTTCCGTGTAGGTTTTGATATGATATTTTTGTGCTTCCTGTATTTTCCTGTTAAGCAGATAGTCGATTAAGGTATTGCCAGTCTGGATATCTGTAAGTTTGCTCATTTTTTCACCAATAGCTTGGGAAATATAGGCATCGAGCTGTTCATATTTCTTATCGGCAAGGAGCGTCTGGATGTAAAAATAATTATTTTTCAGTTCATGGCGCTCTTTTTTCACCTGCTCCTGAATTTCCAGTGAATAACGGTAACGGGCTAACTGTGTACGGGTCTGGGTCAGGGCATCATCCAGTCTGCGCTGGTCTTCGTAAGAACGGATAATGGTGGCGAGAAAATAGTATATGATGGGGAGATTGGTAAGCAGGATACCGGAAAGTATGGCAATCTGCTGTACGGAATAAGTGGCTTCGCTATTAGAAGAAATCCCGAAAAAAAGTAAAAATCCAATAGGAAAGTAGAGAATAAGTGCTCCTTTAAAACGTGACATGGGAAAAGGAGTGGAAAATCTGACTTTTCGGAATAATCTGGACAAAAGAAAAAGTAAAATATATAAAATGAGTGTTGTAACCATATCAAGAGTACGGTATAAATTCGGTTCCATGGTAAATTCCCTGCTGTAAAGAGGAGAACATACCATTTTGTACAACTGGGTGAATGTCATAAAATACAGAACGTATACCAATTTTGAAAAAAGAGTACCTGCCAGGAAAATATGAGCACAGATAACGGAGATAAAGATAACGCATACAAAATAAAACCAATAAGGAGTCCGTTCGGCACTGGTGAAATTTAGGTAAATAAAAGAGAGTCCCAAGCGGACAGCAATGTATGGAAGTATGGAAAAAAGGATATACAGTATAGAAAAAACTATGTGATTACAGTGAATATTGCGAAAAATTTCTTTGAAACCGCAGAGTATCAGCAAAGTATAGGAAAGAAATGAAAAAATAACAAAGGAATCTAATGTCTGATAAAGCTGGTAAATAGAATTAAACATAAAACCTCCTAAAGCCTTCCTTTACTTCTTCAACTTTTCCACGACTGACGGGTAATTCCTGCCCGTTTGTGAGCTGAAGGGAAGTCTTTCCTATATAGAAAATATGTCGGCAGTTTACAAGATAGCTGCGGTGGATTTTAATAAAACCATGAGCAATAAGGCTTTCTTCCATATCTGAAATTTTGCATTGGACGGTGGAGGTACCACTTGCAGTTACGATCAGACAATTTTTTCGCTGGGCCTCAATATAAAGAATCATGCGGATGTCAAAGGAAAAAATATCACCAGAGCCTGGCTCTGTAATGAAAATAGAGTGTTTAGTCTGTTCACCAAGTTTTTGCGTAACTGCATCTGCAAGTGCAGGTAAAAGCTTCTGATATTCACTTTTCCGAATGAAGCGGAATGGTTGTACCTCGAATGTCTGAAAAACAAGTTCCTCTTTGTTTGAAATAAAAATAACAAGAGTATCAGGGGATTGCTGTCGTATTTTACGGCACACCTGAATGCCGTCAATTCCGGGCATTTCAATATCCAGAAAAATAACATCGTAGTGATAATGTCCATTAAAGGTATGTAAAAAATCTTCTCCAGAGGAAAAACTGTCAAATGCAATAGAAACATGACGTTTATTAAATGAATTAATCAATGTATTTTTCAGATAGGACAGAATTTCACATTCATCTTCTACGATAGCTGCCTGGTACATGGTTTCCTCCTTGGAATTATTAATAAAATCAGAAAAATGTTATTTGGCTTCTAATGTTATTATAGCAAAGTATAACACAGTTTTTTCTGCAATTGGTACTCTATTTTAACAACTGGTACCAAAATCAGGAAAAGGGAATTTTTTGTGCTAAGATCTGGCTATCTCAAAGGAGGAGGAAAATATAAAATGATCAAACTAAATATGAGTGACGTAATCAGCGTCCTCAATATGTGCAAACCCTACATCATTGCAATTGCCGTGATTCTGGTAATTGGTATCGTGGCTGCGGTTTTGTGCAGAAAACTGGAGCTTCCAAAAAGAAAGCTTGTGAGGGGAAATGCTATCCTGGCAATGATCCTTGGTATTGCGATCGTTGCAAACCTGATCTGTGCAGGACCTATGTCTACCTTACTTACACTGAGTACCCAGGCTGCAGAAACTGTTTCTGATGAGACAACAGAGCAGTCAAATGAAGACTGCAGAACGATTGCAGCAGAGGGAACAGTACTTCTGGAAAACGATGGGATTCTGCCATTAAAGGATAAAAAAAACATTAACGTCTTTGGCTGGGCAAGTGTAAATCCTATTTATGGTGGTTCCGGAGCAGGTGCGTTAAATGATCTGTATGATCGTGTAACCATGCTGGAAGGTCTTGAAAATGCAGGCTTTAAGCTGAACAGCGAGTTGACAGAGCTGTATACCGGCTATGGAAAAGAGCGTGCAGATTATGGAAGTGACTGGTCTCTACCAGAGGTTCCTGCGGAAGATTATTCTGATGAACTGATTGAAAATGCGAAAGAATTTTCTGATACTGCCATTGTAACGATTGCAAGATGGGGCGGTGAAGGTAGCGATCTTCCTACAGATATGTCTAAGGTTTCTTACACAAATAATTCTGATTCTTATAATGATTTTGAAGAGGGGCAGCATTATCTGGAGCTTAGCCAGACTGAGAAAAATATGATCGATCTGGTATGTGAAAATTTCGAACATGTAATTCTGGTTTATGATGGACTTTCTACTTTTGAACTGGGATTTGTAGAGGACTATCCACAGATTGAAGGTGTACTCTGGTGTGCTGGTCCAGGACAGACAGGATTTGACAGTCTGGGAAAAATAATCAGTGGTGAGGTAAACCCATCTGGAAAAACTTCTGATACATTTTTATATGATTTAACAGAAACACCTACATGGAATAATTTTGGAGATTTCCAGTATGACAATATGGAAGAGTTCAAAATTGATGAAAGTGACCCATATGTTGGTGGTTGTGTACCGACATTTGTAAATTATGTGGAAGGAATCTATGTTGGATACCGGTTCTATGAGACCGCAGCTACAGAAGGATTTCTTAACTATGATAAGGTAGTAAAATATCCTTTTGGATATGGCTTGAGTTATACTGATTTTACCCAGGAACTGGAATCCACCAGTATGGAAGATGGTAATATTACTCTCAATGTAAAGGTAACCAATACAGGAGATACAGCTGGTAAGGATGTGGTAGAGGTTTATTATAATCCGCCATACACCAATGGTGGAATTGAAAAATCAACTGCAAATCTGATCGGATATGAAAAAACAGATGAGCTGAATCCTGGCGAATCACAGACTGTAACTGTGACTTTTACAGCAGAAGATATGGCTTCTTATGACTATCTGGAAAATGGCTGCTATGTATTGGAAGCAGGAGATTATGAGATCAGTATTAACAGCGATTCCCATAATGTAATCGATTCTGTGACCTATACAGTAAAGGATGACGTTATTTATGACGAGACAAATCCTCGTTCTACAGATCAGACAGCAGCAGTAAATCAGTTTGATTATGCAGATGGACATCTCACGTATCTGTCTCGTGCAGATGGATTCAAAAATTACGCTGAGACAACAGCTGCACCGGCCAGCATGTCCATGCCAGAGGATTTAAAAGAAGGATTTATTGTTACTTCCAATTACGAAATGCCGGAGATCCCGGATGCCAAAATGCCAGTAACAGGTGCGGATAATGGAATGAAACTGGCAGAACTCCGTGGTGCGGATTATGATGATGAGCGCTGGGAAACGCTGCTGGATCAGCTTACAATTGATGAAATGCAGGATATGATCGCCCATGCTGGTTTCCAGACCGCAGAGGCAAAAAGTGTGGATAAAGTAGCTACTGTTGACTGCGATGGACCATCGGCGGTAAGCAATAACTTTACAGGTGCCGGCTCTGTTGGATTTCCGTCTAACGTTATGATCGCCTGCACCTGGAACAAAGAACTGGCACATACATATGGCTATGATATGGGAAAAATGGCAACTGAGCTTGGCTGCTCCGGATGGTACGCACCGTCTATGAACCTTCACAGAAGTGCTTTCGGCGGACGTACCTATGAATATCCTTCTGAGGATCCGGTACTTGCAGGAACCATGTCTGCGCAGGCTGTAAATGGAGCAGCAGAGAATGGTGTTTACGCATATATGAAACATTTTGCAATGAACGAGCAGGAAACAAATCGCTGGATCATGATCTGTACCTGGTCTAACGAGCAGGCAATGCGTGAACTTTATCTGAAACCGTTCGAGATTTGTGTGAAAAATAGCGATGTTACAGCTGCAATGTCTTCCTTCAATTACATTGGAAATGTATGGGCAGGTGGTAATTATGACCTTCAGACCACACTTCTTCGCGATGAATGGGGCTTCAAAGGTTTTGTAGAAACTGATTATTTCGCAGGAGCATTTAACATGAATGCGGATCAGGTTATTGCAACTGGCGGCTCCTGTTGCCTTTCAACCTTTGATGTTGGAACAAACTTTGTTTCGGATACTTCAAATCCGTCAGCAGTCCAGTATATGAGAACTGCCTGCAAGAATATTATGTATACAGTTGTAAACAGCAATGCATATGCAGAGGATGCAACCGTAACAATGGCACTTTGGATAAAGATTATGATCGGTGTGGATGTGGCAGTTGCCGTACTTCTGCTCATTCTGGAAATTGTTCTGGTAAAGAAATATAGGAAAAGAAAAAATATCGTAATTATTTCCGAATAAAATCTGAAAAATGGCTCATAGGTTTTGCTTTTTATTGGCGGAACCTGTGAGCTGTTTTATTTGTGGGGAAAATTTTTTTTGGTGTACATTTTGCATAAAAAGAACAAATGCTATTTGTATAGAATGACAAATAAAAATTAAGACTGAAAATGTATTTTGTCGTTAACGTCAAAAAAAAGACTGTTCACGTCGTTCTTTCCCCAGTTGCTTCAAAATAAGTTACACTATACGCAGATTAAGATTGGAGAAGTCTGTGAGAATACGAAAGGAGCAGTTT
The DNA here is from genome assembly GCA_029101305.1 of Clostridia bacterium. Taxonomy (GTDB): domain Bacteria; phylum Bacillota; class Clostridia; order Lachnospirales; family Lachnospiraceae; genus Blautia_A. Next base: position 32,009 of record JAQXQS010000050.1, read on the forward strand.
ACCTTATGCAGAAAATTGATTTTAATAAAGGCTGGATGTGCAAGTGTCTTACCCGTGAGGAGAAAGCCTATCCGGTGACTTTGCCACATGATGCCATGCTTAGCGAGCCACGTACCCAGGAGAGTACCGGTGAGGGCAATATTGGATGGTACATTGGCGGTGACTATGAATATACTAAGAATTTCTTTGTGCCAGAGGAGTACAAAGATAAGAAAGTTCTTATTGAATTTGAAGGCGTTTACCATAATGGAGAGGTTTACATAAATGGAAAAAAGGCTGCGTACCGTCCATATGGATACACAAATTTCTATGTGAATACAGATGGATTTTTTAAGTGTGGGGAAGAGAACGAAATCAAGGTAATTGCTCATAATGCAGACCAGCCAAACAGCCGTTGGTATCCGGGAACCGGAATCTACCGTCCGGCTTATCTGCATGTTGGCGGGGAAAAATATATCCCAGTAAATGGCGTGAAAATTCGGACCTTAAGCTATGATCCTGCGAGAATTGAGGTTGTGGTGAAGACTTCCATGCCAGGGGAGGTTTCTCTGAAAATTGAATTTGAAGGAAGCAAGGTGCTGACTGCGATTGGTGAGAGTGCAGAAGACCAGGCAATCTTCCAGCTGGATGTTCCAAACGCAAAACTCTGGGACACTGAGCATCCAAATCTTTATACCTGTAAAGCAACTTTCAGTGATGATGAAGTAACGGAAACCTTTGGAATCCGTGAATTAGTCTGGAACCCACAGGTGGGAATGACCATCAATGGAAAGCGTGTGATTCTCCGCGGAGCATGCTTCCACCATGACAATGGCGTGCTTGGAGCCTGCACTTATCCGGAAGCAGAAGAACGTAAAATGCGTATTTTCAAAGAAAATGGATACAATGCAGTCCGTTCAGCTCATTACCCATGTTCCAAGGCACTTCTGGATGCCTGTGACCGTGTGGGTATGCTGATGATGGATGAGTATGTGGATGTGTGGTATATCCATAAGACCAAGTATGATTATGCAGGACAGCTTGCTGACTGGTGGAGAGAAGACTTAAAAGACATGGTAGATAAGGATTATAACCATCCAAGTGTGATCATGTATTCTACCGGAAATGAGGTTGCAGAGACTGCCCAGAAGAAGGGAATCGCCCTTACAAAGGATATGACAGAGCATCTTCACAGCCTGGATTCCACCCGTCCGGTTACCTGCGGAATCAATATTTTCTTTAACTTCTTAAGTTCTATCGGACTTGGTGTTTACAGTGATGACAAGGCAGAGAAGAGTGCTGGAAATGCAGAGAAAAATGCAGCACAGGCAGAGAAAAAGAATGCCGGAAGTGGAAAAAACAGCGCGAATGAAGAAAATACACAGGGTGTTAATGCGAAACCTGCAAAGAAGAAAAAACCAGTAGGAAGTGAGTTCTACAATACCCTTGCCTGCCTGGTGGGAGACTATTTCATGAAATGCGGAGCCACCCTTTACCCATGCGATCTGAAGACAAAGGATGCCTACGCAAACATGGATATTGCAGGTTACAATTACGGTATTTTCCGCTACAAACATGACCTGAAAAAATATCCCAATCGTCTGATCCTTGGAAGTGAAACCTTCTGCAAGGATGCATACAGTTTCTGGGAGATTGCCAAGAAAAATCCACGTATTATCGGTGATTTCGTCTGGGCTGGCTGGGATTATATCGGTGAAGTTGGAGATGGCGCAGCCGAATACTCCGATTATAAATTTGAAGATCCATCCACCAGAATGACCGGTGGAAACGGTAGAATCGACTTGAATGGAAAACCTCGTGCAGAGGCTGCCTACACAAGGGTAGCGTTCGAAAGAGAGACAGGTCCGTTTATCGCAGTAGACCCTGTTTATCAGAAAGAAAAGCTTCGTCTTACTGGCTGGCAGCTTACAAAAGCTCTGGAAAGCTGGGCCTGGAGAGGGTGCAATGGCGAACCGGCGAAGGTAGAGGTTTATGCAAGAGCCGCCCAGGTAGAGCTGTTTATTAACGGCAAGAGCATCGGCAGAAAGGCTGTGAAAAAGTGCCGGGCAAACTTCAATACCACTTATCAGGATGGCGAGATCACAGCTGTTTCTTATGACGAAAATGGAAAAGAAATCAACCGTTATTCTCTTCAGACTGCAGGCAGTGATACCATTCTTCAGGTAAGACCAGAAGAAAAATCCGTGGAACCGGAAGGTCTTGCTTTTGTCCAGTTACAGTACATTGACAGCAAGGGTATCTGGAAGCCGATGGAGAAGCATAATCTGAAAGTAAGTGTTGAAAATGGAATTCTGAAAGGTCTGGGCAGCCCGGCTCCTTATGTGAAAGGAAATTACACAGACGATACAGTGGCAACTTACTATGGTGAGGCCATGGCGGTTGTTCGGGCGGATGGAAACGGGCCGGTGAAGGTGACTGTGACGGATGAGACGCGGTCCTATGTAGTTGAAATTCCATGTAAATAAAGCGTATAATTGCTATTTAATGTGCTGGATGTCGATTACCGGACGCGGTCTGGCAATGTATATTCACCGCCGTGCGGAGCAACGTTCCGCCGAACTAGCTACTAACTTCGACTAAGACGCTCGGGAGAGCTCTCGCGCCAAGTCTACGTAAGCATCGGATTTCAGCTACACTAAAACCGCTCCTGAAATGCACGGCTACGTGAATATACATTGCCAAATCGCTGGTTATCGACAACTGGTTAGAATCGCGATTTCTCAACACATTAAATAGCAAATCTGAATGAGTAATAAAAGTAGAAAGAGGCGTACCAAATGAAGAAAAAAGGTCTTATCATCGGCGGCATCTGTCTTGCCGCCGTAGCAGGAATACTTGGCTACAATCACGAGGCTGTACGTGTGGTTTTCCACAATGTGTATGATCCGGCGGTTAAATTAGATGATTCCACAGAATGGGCAGGAGGAAAATCCTACGAAAAACTCCAGTATTCAGAAGTATCCGAAAATGATTATTTGGACTTATATGTGCCAGAAAGTGATAAGCCAATGCCACTTATCGTATTGGTACATGGTGGCGGCTTCGTATTCAATGACAGCCAGTCACGTCAGGCGCAGCTGATGTACCGCTATTTCCGGGATCATGGATATGCATGTGCATCTATCAATTACCGTCTTGCCCAGGAAGCTGCATTCCCGGCAGGGGTGGAAGATGTAAAATCTGCGATCCGGTTCCTTCGTGCCAACGCAGAGGAATATGGCTACGATCCGGAACGCTTTGCTATCTGGGGAGAATCCGCAGGCGGTTATCTTTCTGTAATCTGCGGTGCGTCCAACGACGATGAATTTAACAGTGTGCCGTTTATCGGAGAAGACGAGAAGAACCCGGTTTCCAGCCAGGTACAGGTAATTCTGGATTATTATGGATGCATGGAATTTGGAACACAGGCAGCAGATTATAAGGAACTGAAGATCCCGAAGATTGTCCAGTGGGCTTCCGGCCTGTGGCTGACCGATGCTATTAAGGACACTGGATTTAATGATGTAGAATCCTACTGGATGCGCAAGGACGTAAATACCCTTACCCAGGAAGAAAAGGATGCTTATAGCCCATTGTATTATGTCAAAAAGAACTTTACCCCGGAAAACAGCCCGAATGTGCTGATCTGGCATGGGGATGCAGATTTGAGCGTTCCGTATCTACAGTCTGAGCGACTGAATGAGCTGATGACTGAGCAGATCGGAGCAGACAAGGTGGAGTACAGGCTTTTCCATAATTTCAAGCATGCGGCAGACCAGCTGTACAGTGATGAAAACCTGGGAATACTGAAAGCGTATCTGGATGAAAAATTATAATACTTATATCTGAACTGAAGAATAGATCATACAATTTAAAATTGTGTAAGAAATTGTAAAATGGAGACAGGCTTGTCTGGAAATTGAGTTTTCCAGATGCGCCTGTTTTTCTTCTGAAAACCTGTAAAAAAACCTCTGAAGCCTTGAAAATACAATGTTTTTTTGCTATGCTAATTATATTTGCGTAAGTGTAGTTATCAAGCATTATTTACAAACAGAGGAGTACCATGAAAATCGAGAAGAGACTATGGATATCATTGGTTACGTTTGGAGTGTTTGCCATTTGTTTCAGTGGATGGATATTCAGCCAGAGTACAGCGAAGGAAAAATTATTCTGGGATAACACAGTCAGGTTTGCGACCAGAGAACTTAATGAGGAGGAAGTTACCACAGAAAGCATTTCGCTTCCTGCGGAATTTGATGTTCCAAAATCCATATTATTTAAAACAACCCATACCATTGCGGAAGTCTGGCTGGATGGAAAAATGATCTACCAGTATGGTGAGGAAGAAAGTGCACCTAAATTTATGAAATCTCCGGGAAGCTGCTGGCATATCGTAGACATTCCTGGAAACAGTGCAGGTAAAAGCCTGGAAATCCGAATCATTCCGGTCTATGATGATTTCACTGGAAATTTGGACAGTATTGTGTATGGAACCAGGGGAGACTGTATTCTGAAGATTCTCACAGACAGCCTTGCAATCCTGATTATCAGCTGTGGCATTTTGTTTATGGGTGTAATCAGTCTGATCCTTTATTTTACGGCGGTGCGCAAACGAAATAAAGAAAAAACAGAAGCAAAAATCGAGATGTTCTTGAACCTTGGAATCTTTTCCATGCTGGTTGCAATCTGGACTTTAGGACAGTGTGGTTTCCTACAGTTTGTGATACCGGATGGAAGAACCTTGTATTTTGTGGATTTCTTCAGCTTTTTCCTGTTTCCGGTGCCTTTTAATTTCCTGTTGTACGACATTTGCAAAAGCAAATACCGAAGAGGTGCATTATATCTGGCAATGCTTTACCTGACCAATATGGCGGCAGATATGCTGCTCCAGTGTCTGGGAATCGTGGATATTTTCCAGATCCTTTTTGTAACCCATATTCTGCTGATCGCAAATGTTATCTATATGATTGTGATCATTCATTATGAAGCCGGAAAGCTGGAAAATGAAAGTGCCAGGGAATTTAAATATCCCATGTATAGCATTATGCTGTTTGGCGTACTGGAGCTTATTCTTTATTATGTCCGGAAATTCCAGACTACATCCATATTTTTGCCAATCGGAACCATGCTGTTTATTATCATGCTGATCTGGATTCAGGTGTATCGTTATTATGACCAGTATATTCAGAAGCAGAAGCTGGTTTATCTGCAGAAAATGGCGAACATGGATATGCTTACGGAGGCTATGAACCGGAATGCTTACGAGAACATGATCAAATACCTGGATGAACAGGAGATTGAGCTTCAGACCACAGGTGTGGTATTGTTTGATCTTGATAATCTGAAGGTAATCAATGATAATTATGGCCATGCGAAAGGGGATGAGGCCCTGAAGCTTTGCTATCAGTGTATCAGAAGAGCGTTTAAGAATGAGACCAGCTGTTTCCGTATCGGAGGGGATGAGTTTGCGTATGTTTATCACAGTGAGGAAAAAGACCAGATTCCTGCGTGCATAAGCTCGTTAGAGCGCATTCTTGAGGAAACAGCCCAGACACTCAGCTATCCGTTAAGCGTTTCCACTGGGTATGCTTATTATATCCCGGATACGGATATTGATTTTAAGGATATTGTGAGACGAAGTGATACCATGCTGTACCGCCAGAAGCGACGGAAAAAAGTGGTGCGGTCAACGGAAAATGAGAGCTCCCTTTCCTATATGGAAAAGCGTCCCGCAGAAGATATAATTGACGAAGTAATCCTTCATGAGCAGAAATACCAGGATATGTCTTTGGATGAGCTGTGCAGGATCATTGACCTGATCAGCCCGACCACAGATAATTATCCCTATATCATTGATTTCAGAACGGATTTCTATTATATTGCACCCCAGGCTCTGGAGCGTTTCTGCATTCCGAAAAACGCGTTCCACAAGGTAATGGAATACCACAGACAGTTTGTATATGGCCCGGATTATGCGGATCTGAGAGCGGAATTTGATGATCTGATCAATACAGACCGTTGTCTTCACAGCATGGAGTACCGCTGGATGGACCTGAAAAAAATGCCAGTCTGGATCAACTGCAAGGGCTATGTGGTACGCGATGATGAAAAAAAACCAATTTATATGATTGGTTGTGTAAATGAGATCGGTGCGAAACAAAAAGCTGATAATGTAAGTGGTCTTCTGGGAGAAACAGGATTCCGGGAATATATAGAACAGCCGGTACCAGACTGGCAGAAAGGCTGCCTGCTGCGTGTTGGAATCGATCATTTCAAAGAAATCAACGAAAACTCCGGTCAGGAGTACGGGGACTTTGTTCTGAGGGAAACAGCAGCATGTATTTCCAGCTGTCTGTCCGCAGATCAGAAAATTTATAAATTGCTTGCGGATGAGTTTATGATACTGGACGTTTCCTCTAATAACGTTATGGAAATGGAAAAGCTATATACCAGAATCAGGGAAGCGATTGACGGTTTTATTGAGGACAATGATTTTGATGTTATGTTCACTGTTTCGGGAGGTGTTTTGCCCCTTCATGATTCCAGGGAGCTTTCCTATTCAGAACTTATGAAACTGACGGATTTTTCCCTGAATGAGGCGAAGAAGCGTGGAAGGAACTGTTGTTATGTATTTGATGAAAAAGATTATCAGAGATTTTTGCGGAAACGAGAGCTGACACAGGAACTGAGGGAGTCAGTAAGCGCTGGATGTAAAGGCTTTCAGGCGTTTTATCAGCCGGTGTTTGAATTTACAGATGGAAAGCTTTGCGGAGCAGAAGCATTGATGAGATATACCTCGGAAAAGCTTGGAATGGTTTCTCCGGTAGAGTTTATCCCTATTCTGGAGGAAACAGGCCTGATCATTCCGGCTGGCCGCTGGATGATGCGGGAGGCTATGAATAAATGTAGTAAGATCCGTGAGAAAATTTCCGGATTTAAGGTAAACATCAATATTTCCCAGGTACAGGCTGCCAAGTCTGATGTGATCCTGGACATCACTGCAGAACTGGAAAAAGCAGGACTTCCAACAGATGCGATCAATATTGAGCTGACGGAAAGCGATCTGCTTGAAACCAACATAAACGAGAAGCACTTCCTGACCGAGATGAAGCGGATGGGAATCAAGCTGGCACTGGATGATTTCGGAACCGGTTATTCCAATTTCCATTATCTCAGCGAGTTGAATCCGGAAATCATCAAAATAGACCGTTCTTTCACAGCAAGTGCTGTGGCAGACGAAAAAGAGTATTATCTGCTGAAGCAGTTCTGTACCATGATCCATAACCTTGGTCTGAAGCTTTGCATCGAGGGCGTGGAAAATGAGGAAGAATGGGCGAAGATCAAACTGCTTGCGCCAGAATTCGGACAGGGATACTTCTGGGGAAAACCCTGCGGGTATGAGGACTTCGTGAGACAGTTTGTGGAGAAGAATTAATTAAAAAATCTGGCATGCGGACAGTTAGTCCGGTGCCGGATTTTTTTGCTATAAAAGCAGGAAGAAAAAGTTTTTAAAACAGATTTTAAAAGCTTTGAAAAAATAGAAGTTTTTTAAATGCATTGTGAAAAGTATTTTCAAATCAGATGACATCTTCTATAATGAAAAAAGACGATATTTAAGAAAATGCATGCAAAAGATAAATTGCAGGGGTGGTTAAATGAAAAACCAATACAATAAAACGATTACAGCCTGTTTCGTAGGTTATATTGTTCAGGCAGTCGTAAACAATTTTGTACCATTGTTGTTCCTGATGTTTCAGAGAACCTATGATGTTCCGCTGAATCAGATCACATTGCTGGTAACATTTAATTTTGGAATACAGTTATTGGTGGACCTTCTTTCAGTGGGATTCGTAGATAAAATAGGATACCGTGCTTCCATGTTGCTGGCACATATTTTATCAGCTGCGGGACTGATCCTTCTTACGATTTTACCGGAGCTTTTACCAGTGCCATTTGTTGGAATATTGATTTCTGTAATGATTTATGCCATTGGTGGAGGACTTCTGGAAGTTCTTGTCAGTCCGGTGGTGGAAGCGTGTCCTTCGGACAACAAAGAAAAAGCAATGAGTATGCTTCATTCTTTTTATTGTTGGGGCCATGCAGGAGTTGTGCTGATATCAACCGTTTTTTTCAGTGTGGTGGGAATAGAGCATTGGAAAATATTAGCTGTTATCTGGGCTTTGATTCCAATTGGGAACGCTTTTGCTTTTGCGAAAGTGCCTATTGCACCATTGATCGAGGATGGTGAAGCCGGACTGGGCTTAAAGGAATTGCTGCGGATGAAAATATTCTGGATCTTACTGGTGATGATGATCTGTGCTGGGGCAAGTGAACAGGCAGTAAGCCAATGGGCATCTACATTTGCTGAAAAAGGTCTTAGTATTTCCAAAACAGCAGGGGATCTGGCAGGACCTATGGCGTTTGCGATTCTGATGGGATTGTCAAGATTGTTCTATGGGAAGTATGGAGACCGTATTCGTTTAGACCATTTTATGATTTATAGCAGTATTCTGTGTATATTGTCTTATCTGGGAATTTCCCTTTTCGAACTTCCGCAGCTTAGTCTGGTAGCCTGTGCTGTTTGTGGATTATCTGTTGGAATCATGTGGCCCGGAACGTTTAGTAAGGCTTCCGCTGCTTTGCCAAAAGGTGGAACAGCCCTGTTTGCTTTATTGGCCTTGGGCGGAGATCTGGGCTGTGCAGGCGGTCCGACGCTGGTGGGAATGATATCAGGAGCATTGGGAGACAATCTGAAGATGGGAATTCTGGCAGGTACTATCTTTCCGGTATTGTTGCTTGTGGGGATTGTTTTTTGTAGAAAGGTTAAAGCGGATTAGCATAGCGGCGAAGGTATATTTTGTAAGAGAAAGAAGCTTCATGGAGATTTGAATCCATGGAGCTTTTTTCTGTTTACGTATTACAAGAAAAAGCATAAATAATAGTTATAAAAATCTGCGCATAATCAGAAAAACTGAATAGTTAATACTTGCGTATAATTTGGAAGATTTATGGTATCTATTATAACTGATTCATAACAAAACGGTAATCTGTAGGTGTCATCTGAAAATTATTATAGAAAACCTGATTGAAATATTTGGTTGAAGTATACCCAACTTTTTCCGAAATATCGGATACCTTCATCGTAGTGTGGGCAAGAAGATCTTTGGCAGCTTCCATGCGCCGTTCCGTGAGCAATTGGGAAAAGCCCATGGAGAGCTCTTTTTTTAGCAGTCTGGAAACATAAGAACTGTTGCGATTGATAAACTCAGCGGCATCGTTCAGACCGATTTGTTTATCGTAATTTTTATTTATATATTCCATGACTGAGTTTACTATGATTCCGGTGTTGCGTGTGGTGGCACTGGACAGTTCTTGAATAATATTTTTAATACAGTTGGAAAAAACAGTCCGGCTATGTTCTGCACAAGGGCTTTCAAGGCAATAGCGGGTAATAGGGTGAGTAAGGTAACTGCTATCAGTTGGATCATCCAGAAAATTTTTTAATTGGATATGAAGGTTTAATTCTATCAGTTTAATAGCATCTTGCTGTGTAAGAAGATTTTCGTTATGTATCAAATCGAAGAAGGCATCGCCAACCTCTAACGCATCAGAAAGATTGCGTGTTTGAATTGCATTGATCAGGTTGGAAATAATTTCATTGATTTCAATAATGCTAGAACTGTAATCATTTATTTCTGCGAAAAAAAGAATACTGTCTTCCTGTGAGCATGCATCAGATGCTTTGTAAGAAAAGCAATACTGTATCTGTTTGTTAAGTTTTGGAAACTGTTGAATAGAATTTCCTGGTTCACTGATTCCTACGGTGATAGAAGAAAAAAGCTTTTCTTTGGCATAGCATACTAAAGAAGTGGCAAAATTTCTGGCTCTTGCGGCAGGATTTTCAGCAGTAACGGGCAACAGAATGTAAACGATATTTCCAACATAACAAGATGCAATTCCTTCGTATTCTTTATTAATCTTTTTGGACAAAGAATAGGAAATGTAATATTCCTGGTTTTGCAGAATATTCATGCGGTTTGTAGTGTTACATTTTATGCCAATTAAGTAAAAGAAATCCGGGTTTAATCCAAGCGAGATACATTGCCGGAGCAATTCGGGTGAAAAGCTTGTAATAGGATTAATCAACAATGTTTCCATAAACTGTTTTTTTAGGAGAGTCTGATTTTCTTTGAAAAATTTGGAAAGCATTTCCTTCTGCTTTTCTGTATTTTCCTGTTCCTGTAGAGTATTTATAGCTTTTTTTAGACAGCTAAGAAAAGTTTCGCTGTTTAAAGGCTTGAGAAGATAATCAAAAGCATCATATTTCAATGCTGCCTGTGCATATGAAAATTCAGAATATCCAGATACAAAAATAACGAGGAGTTTTAATTGTGTTTCATATATTTTCTGAAGAAGATCGATTCCATTTTCACATGGCATTTGAATATCTGTAAACAGAATATTTGGTTTTTCTGTCTGGATAATTGTCCAAGCATCAGATACATTATTGGCAGTCAAAAGCGCGTGGCAATTAAATTCAGATTGCTTTATTATATTTTCCATTGCCCGAAGTGCGATTATTTCATCATCTACAAGTAAGATTTTCATTTTTAAATTCCTGCTTTCTCAATAGGTTTTTCAACTAAAGTGAGTGGGAGACGGATGGTAATGCATGCACCATTGTTTTCATTATTACTTAGGATTAAGCCGTGTTTTTCGCCATAATAGAGCTTCAGCCGTTTATCAATATTGTAAAGACCGTAAGATGTAGCTGGTTTTTGTTTGGAGTTATCATCAAAATTATCAAGAAAATCTTGTGAAAAACCTGGCCCATTGTCTTTTACGCATATCTGAAAGTGTGCTTCCTTAATACTTCCTAGTATAGCAATTATTCCTTTGCCTGATATTTTCGAAGTGCCATGGATAACTGCATTTTCAATCAGAGGCTGAATGATAAGCTTAGGAATGTAGTAATGGTATAACGATTGAGGAATATCAATTAAGATAGACAGATTGTCTCCGAAGCGGAGTTTCTGTATGTAAGTATATTCTTTTACATAATAGAAGGTTTCTTCAATCGTGCTAAAAGGGTCGCCCTTTAGGGACATGCGTTCAATGTCTGCAAGAGCATTCAGTGCATGATGACATTCTTCTTTTCTGTCCATATCTACCAGACCGGAAATACAGTTTAAAGTATTATAGAGAAAATGAGGGTTTATTTGTGCCTGAAGACTTTCAATCTCTATATTTTTTGTAAGAATTTCCTGCTCATGTATTTTTTCGGACAGAGTATGGATTCTGGAAAGTGTCTGGTTATATACGTTTGACAGTTCTGCAAATTCAATGGAGCTATCCATATGGATGAAAGCATCCTTGTTAATTGCCTTGGTTTTATTCAGCTTTTTCATAAAATATCCAAATTCGTTTGCAATGCTTCTGGAAATAAAGCTGGTTGCAGTGATAATTGCAAATAGAGAAAGGATAGATGGAAAAAGCAGCAGGATAATGAACAGCCGTGCATCCTTATAAACTAGGGATTGGTTAGTTATCAATAACAATTTCAGATTGTTTATGTTAGTGGAAATTGGCGTTGCGGTGTATTTACAATTCTGAGCACTTAGGCTTTCAGAATGTATTAGATTTAAAATATTTTGAACGGAAAGCTCCGTAGTATTTCTAAAAATGTGATTATCGCTGTCAATTAAAACAAATTGGTATACATTATTGTTAAGAGAAAAAATTTTATCAAATACAAAACTTTTAGGTTCTACAATTAGGGTACCAAGATAATTTTTTCCTGTGGTTGCTGTTTTGCCAGTCCATTGGTAAATATTTCGGCACATATACAATTTATCTGAATTGTCAGGAGTTTTGAAAAGAAAAGGAAGCCCATGATAGTTTTCGCTTTTCCTCATAAGTTCATCTGTATAAGTGTGGGAAAAACCAGATACTGATTTTGAGGAGTAACTGGATGCCGAAATCAGTTTTCCACTGTTGGTGAGGAAAAATATATTGTCGGAATAGTTAGCACTTAAGGAAGGATAATATGGAGCATCGTTAAGCAAAAGTTGTTGAGTTTCCTGTCCATCATCTTTGTTAGCATTTACCAGTACGTTCTGGGTTGAGTTTTTATAAAAGAAAATATTTGAATCAGAGGTAAACTGATCAAAATAGGATTCCAGGGAAGCAAGGGCAGAACTGGTGTAGGTTGCCTCCTGATGAGCAGAAGATTCCCGTACAGAATGGAAATAAAACATTGTATCAATTGCCCCTATGGAAAGAAATGTGATCAATAAAATAGGGATTACATAACGTGTGTATTTTATCCGGATACTAACAGGGGAAGTTTTTTTCTTTTTCATAAAGACCTCTTTTCTATGTAAAAGCTATTTATGGATGTCTTACTTGATTTTTATTATAACATACTGAATTTAGAAAAAAAGAAGAGGTAAAAAAATTGGTAAAGGATGTCATTTTTCTGGAATCGAAAAGTAACGTATAAAGGAATATAATAAAGACATCAAAAAACAGGAGGGTTTTACTTATGAAGAAGAAAGCGATTAGCACCTTGTTGGCAATGGTAATGACCGCAGGATTGTTTGCTGGAAATGCATCAGCAGCATATGCAGAGGGACAGTCATCTGGAGATTACGAATATCAAGATCTGGAGGATACTGAAATTACTTATTTTAGTTTTTCTGTAGAAGGAAAAGAACTGTATGAGAAAGAAATTGCTGCTTACAATGAAGTTCATCCAAACGTGAAAATTAATCTTGAACTTGTTGGTGGCGGTACAGATTGGCGTTCTACGTTAAAGGCAGAGATTTCAAGTGGTCAAGCGCCTGATATCATTTTATTGGAAGGTGCATCTGATTTTGAGACATTTGGAGACATGCTGGAAGATCTTAGCAATCAGCCATGGGTAGAGCATGTATATGAGAACAGTATTAATGACTGTAAGATCGGGGATTCAATAGTAGCTTTACCTGCAGGTGTTGTGTGCTATGGACTTTTGTATAATAAAGCAGTTTTCGATGCTTGCGGTATTGACGGTTCTACGTTGAAGAGCTATGACGATATAGATGCAGCGTTTGGAAAAGTACAGGATGCTATTGATGCTGGTGATCTTGCAGATGAATTCCCGGATCTTGAAGCCGTTGTTTCACTTCCGGCAGCAGAAACCTGGGTCCTTGCAAACCATGGTGCAAATCCGGCTCTTCAGGCAGAGCTTGGAACTGCATTTGATACATATGAAGCGAAATCCGTTGATTTCACATATGCAGATGCATTAAAAGATTATATTGATCTAATGGTAAAATATTCACCAGATGCAGACAAGCCGGAAGCCTTAGTTGGTGTTGATTACGACAGTGCAATGGGTGGCTCCTTCTGTATTGGAAGAACAGCTGTCATTCAGATGGGACAGTGGGTAGCTCCTGTAATTGAAGAAATTGATCCAGAGCTTCTTGATAATATCGGTGTTCTGCCAATGCCATTGAAGGGTGTGGATGAGGATAATATCTGTTACGGCATTGCTTCTTATATGGCAGTAAATAAAGACGCGGATGATGCAAAAAAGGCAGCTGCAAAAGACTTTATGAATTGGCTTTTCATGTCTGATGAAGGAAAAGCACTGGTTACTTCTAACATCAGTGTTCCTATGGATAATTTTGACGATTTTCCATCTGCAAACGTAATCAGCCTTGCGTGTGAGCCATATGCAAAAGAAGGAAATACTTTCTCACTGGTATTTGGTGGGTATCCAGATGGTTGGTATGATCTGTTTGGTGCTGGAATTCAGAGCTATATTGCCGGAGATAAGGACTGGGATACAGTTATCGAAGAAGCCAAGACAAACTGGGCAGAAATGAGATAAAGAAGAAATTGTTTCAGGACAGCCGGAAAACTTTCTGGCTGTCCTTTTATGGAGGAAACGATATGCGTAAATCGAAAAAAGTATTCTGGCTTTTTCTTGCCCCATGTTTACTTACGTTTTGTATTGCAGTAGTAATTCCTACAATAACAGGTATTTACTATTCTTTTACAGACTGGGACGGACTTCATGCGAATTGTGATTTCGTTTTTCTGGACAATTACATTAGTGCGTTTCATGATAGCTATTTTCAGAATGCCTTTGTATTTACTTTTAAATTTGTAATTGTAGCAGTTATTGCAGTAAATGTGGTTGCATTTGCAACGGCTATGTTGGTGACACAAAATATCAAGGGAAAAAATTTATTTAGAAGTATTTATTTTATGCCAAACCTGGTTGGTGGTGTTTTGGTTGGTTTTGCATGGCAGTTCATTTTTTGTGATGTATTTGACAGTATTGGTGAAATGCTAGGAATAAACTGGCTCTGTGACTGGCTATCTACTCAATCTACTGGATTTTGGGGAATGGTTATTCTTGTTGTATGGCAGATGAGTGGGTATATGATGCTGATTTATATAGCACAGATTCAGAATATTCCAGAAAATTTGCTGGAATCTGCAAGAATTGATGGGGCAAGCTCTTTCCAGTGTTTCTGGAAAATCAAACTGCCATTGATGATGCCAGCTTTCACCATTGGTCTGTTTCTTACTTTGACGAATTGTTTCAAACTATATGATCAGAACTTGACATTGACTGGTGGAGGACCTGCAAAATCTACAGAAATGCTTACAATGGATATTTGTAATACTGCATTTTCCAGAAACATGTATGGAATGGCGCAGGCCAAGGGAATCATTTTCCTTGTGGTAGTTGCGCTTATTACAGTGAGTCAGTTAATGTTTACGAAATCTAAGGAGGTGGAGATGTAATGCAGAGGAAAAAAATGATATCAAAAACAGCAATTATTATATGTTGTATCATACTTGCTGCGTTTTTTATTTTTCCTATTTTGTTGTTATTTATCAACTCATTTAAATCTTTGAAAGAAATATATATGAGTGTACTTCAGCTCCCGAAGACTTTGAATTTTGATAACTATATTTCAGCATTTGAAGAACTGGATTATCTTAACGCAATTAAGAACTCTTTGATTGTAACCTGTACGGTAACTGTTGCAAATGTAATTTGCTGTTCAATGGCTGCATGGGTCTTGGTACGTTATAAAACGAAAACGAGTAAACTAATATTTACAATTTTTTCTGTTGCAGTGCTCGTTCCATTTCAGTGTGTTATGCTTCCTTTGCTGGCAGAAATGGGAAAATTGAATATGATTAATATGCCTGGCCTTATGCTTGTAAATCTTGGATTTGGATCGTCTATGTCAATTATTCTATTTCATGGATTTATAAAAAATGTTCCAGTGGAACTGGAAGAGGCAGCTGCTATTGACGGAGCCAGCCAGTCAAGAATTTTTTTCACGATTGTACTTCCTCTGATTAAGGGAATTGCAGTAACTGTTGCAATCCTCAATGTAATGTCCCTATGGAATGATTATCTGCTTCCATCTTTGACAATTAACCGAAGAGGAACACAGACACTTCCGCTTCGTACTTATTTATTCTTTGGTGCGTATACAAAAAAATGGAATCTTGGATCTGCCGCATTAGTTATGGCGATTATTCCGGTAATTATTTTCTATGTACTTTGCCAGAAACATATTATTAAAGGTGTAACGGAAGGCGCAGTAAAAGGTTGAGAACTATCTGAAGAAGTTACAGAAGGTTGGAAGAATATTTGAAGAAAAGAAAGGCGATAGAATATGTGCTGGACAGTGAATGAAATAAAGAGAAATGTATGGTATGTTGATGAGAGTGGTCTGGATGCCATGTACATAGTGAAAGGAAGTAAATTATCTGCAGTAATAGACACGGGGACAGGAATTGGCGATTTTAAGGGACTGATAGAGTCTTTAATTGATACTCCGTATATTGTATTGATCACACATGGACATGTTGATCATGCTGGCGGATGCGGGCAGTTTCGTGAGGCTTATATTAATGAAAAAGACTATCAGGCTGCGCTGGACATTACGGTTGAGGATAGAGAAGGATATCTGAAAAACATGGAAAGCGCTGGTGCTATTGCACCAGGCAGTCTGAAAATTACTGAAAAACTTAGAAACAATAATAAGCCAGTGTTTCATTTTATGAAAGACGGAGATGTATATGATCTTGGGGATAAACAGTTGATTGTATATGAGATGACAGGTCACACAGCTGGTTCAGTATGTCTGCTTGACGAAGCTGACAAAATATTATTTTCCGGTGATAATGTGAACGATCTGGAACTGATTTGCGCACCTGCAGAAAATCGCGAGACATTGTTAGGGGAATGGCTAAAGGCAGGAAAAAGAGTTTTTGCAAAAAAAAATAGCTTTAATATTTGTGGCGGTGGACATTGTTTGATTCCGATAGAAAAGGCAGAAGAGACGTTAACCTGTGGAGAAAAAATCCTTTCCGGGGAATTGTTGGCAAAGGTAGAAAAGGTTCATTTTTTTCATGCACCGTTTTATAAGTATAAAAACTGCAGGATTTACAATGGGGATTTTGCAAAATTACATTCAAAAGAATAAAGAATAAAAAACAAAATGAGTATATGAAAATAAAAATTTATTTTATATACTCATTTTGTTTTTGTTTATAAATTGACGTTAAGTTAGTTTTCTCCTATAATGAATTACAACTGATTAAGCCATATTCATGAGAAAATGGGGTGTGAGAATTGGGAAATTATCTGAATCCGGGAAACCAGTTGTTGCGAATATGTTGCCGCCATATTACAGCAAGGCTGTATTCTGCTGGTTGGAATTAACTATGATAAGAAGACGAAAGAACATCAGTGCAAAATTGAAAGTCTGCGCAAATGAGAACATGTAATATGACCGGGGCCGAACCCGGTCATAATAATATCTGAAGAACATTGAAAATGTAAATGGGAATAATGGGGGATTACAGTGGCAAGAGTATATTTTGTAAGAGAAGGAATCAGTATGGAGGTTCCTCTGGGGATGACAATTCTGGAAGCAGAAATCCAGGCAAATCTTGCTCCAGATGCTCCTTGTGGGGGAACTGGCAGCTGCGGGAAATGTCTGGTGAAAGTAGACGGAAAGCCAGTTCTGGCCTGTCAGACCAAGGTGGAAAAAGACTGTCAGGTGGAGATCCCAGGGAAGAAAAAAAGAGGGAAAATTCTCAGCGAGGGATTTTCCAGAAACATAAATTTCCAGCCAGAATTGCGGGTGAAAACAGTACAGTTGGAAAAGCCAAAGCCCGGGGAGAAAAGGTCAGAGTGGGAAAGGTTGCTGGAAGCGGTGTATGGAGAGGACAATGCTAATAGGGACAATGACCAGAAAAAGAAGCCTGGATTCCAAGGTGGGGAAAGCTGGAAGGGGAGAAAAGAGTACATTTCACCAGATGTTCATCTGGCGGGAAAGTTATATGAAAGGCGAAGCCTCGGCTCCGGTTGGAATGTGATTTACACGGACAATGAGATCTTGGAATTGTATCCAGATACGAAAGGCAGATGCAATATTTGCACAGCCGCCATTGATCTTGGTACTACTACGATTGTGGGCTATCTTCTGGATGGAAAAAATGGAAAGACATTGGCTGTGGAGAGCCGGATGAATCCGCAGGTACAGTATGGGGCGGATGTGATCCAGAGGGCAAATTATGTATTAGAGCATGGGGACGAAGGATTAAGTGTTTTGAGCAGAAGTGTGAGAGAGACAGTTAATGAGATATTGGAGAGCCTTATGGAGAAGGTGAAGAATCAAGGAAACGGGAAGGAATACAAAGAAGCTTGCAGGACAAATATTTATCAACTAAGCCTGGTGGGAAACACTTGCATGCACCACCTGTTTCTTGGTATCCCTTCGGCGTCACTTGTCCACGCACCTTATACGCCAGCAATCAGCCAGGCTCTTACTTTACATGCTGGAGACTATGATATTCATATTCACAGGAAGGGCCAGCTTATCCTGCTTCCCAACATTGCCGGATACATAGGAGCTGACACCAGTGGCTGTCTGCTGGCACTTCGTCAGGATCTGAAAGAAGAGATAACCCTTATGCTGGATATCGGAACGAACACGGAGATGATTCTTGGAAATAAGGATGGCCTGGCAGCCTGCTCCGCTGCGTCAGGTCCGGCTTTTGAGGGCGCGAAAATCCAGTGCGGAATGCGTGGACTTCCTGGTGCAATAGACCATGTGAAATATGAAAACGGAGAATGGACGTATACCACCATCGGTGGGGAAAAACCCATCGGTTTGTGCGGCTCCGGGCTGATTGATCTGGTGGCGGAGCTTTTACGCACAGGGCTGCTGGATGAAAATGGAATCCTGCACAGTGGGCAGGAGAAGCCAGATACTTTCGTACTTGTACCGCCAGAAAAAACTAAATATGTTTCACGGAATGAGGACAAGTACGTTATTCAGGCAGATAAAACAGGTGAATATAAAACAGAAACATATAAGATAAATACCCCTTATTTTGAAAGCACATATGAAGTTTATCTCACCCAGAAAGACATCGGTGAAGTACAGCTTGCCAAAGCTGCAATTGCAGCAGGAATCCAGGTGTTATTAAAGAAAATGAATGTTGAAGAATCCCAAGTGCAGACCGTATATCTGGCCGGTGGATTTGGCAATTACATGAATGCGGAAAATGCAGCAAGGATAGGTCTGATTCCTGAGAGCTTTGTAAAGAAAGTGCAGTGTGTAGGAAATGCAGCAGGTGAAGGGGCAAAAATTGCACTGCTGAATAAAAAGGAACGGCATGAAATCGAAGATGTGGTAGAGAAAATTGAATTTCTGGAACTGGCAGCGTGTCCGGAATTTCAGGACTGTTTTATAGATGAACTGGGATTTGGTGACTTTTATTTATGAACTTCAAAGATTTAAAACAATTATGCCTGGCCCATGGTTTTACCCATGTGGCCCCACTGGCCTGTGACACCATAGAATTGAAACCAGAGGTACGCCAGATGTGTGCCGCAGATTCCTGTCACAAATATAACAAATGCTGGAGCTGTCCGCCTGGATGCGGAACTCTGGAAGAATGTGAAAAAAGAGTAAGAAAGTTTAAACTGGGAATTCTGGTGCAGACAGTAGGAGAACTGGAGGACTCCCTGGACGGAGAAGGCATGATGCGGACAGAAGCCATGCACAAAGCCTCTTTTTATTCCCTGGAAAAGGAACTCCGGAACTTTTACCCGGATATGCTTCCGGTTGGCGCAGGCTGCTGTACCAAATGCAAAACCTGCACGTATCCAGATGCCCCATGCCGTTTTCCGAAAGAGGCATTTTCCTCCATGGAAGCCTACGGAATGCTTGTAATGCAGGTGTGCCAGGCGAATCATCTGGACTATTATTATGGGCCGGGGAAAATTGCGTATACAAGCTGCTATTTATTAAAGTAAGGGCTTTGAAGAGTAACTCTGAATCGTTACAAGTTTTTTGGAAATGAATGCAAGTTGTGAAAATATTCACAGTAAGATAGTATAATTGAATGAGAAAAAAAGAGAAGCGGCTTTCCCGTTGTGTGATATAAAATGTACTTGTTAAAAGAAATGTCTTAGCGGAGACATTTCGACAGAGCGAACGAAAAAAGCGGAGAAATGTCTGAAGCTGTCTGGAAACAGTAGCTGACGGACAAGTACAACTGAATATCAGGAGGGAAAGCCATGATTATTATTGGGGAGAAACTGAACGGATCTATTCCGTCAGTTGCCAAAGCAATTTCTGAGAAGGATGCGGACCTGATCAGAGAGAGAGCCAGAATGCAGGCTGAAGCGGGAGCTACATTTCTGGACGTATGTGCCTCGGTAGAAGAGGATGTGGAAGTTGAAACCTTGAAATGGATGATCGATCTTGTGCAGGAAGTGACAGACACACCGATCTGTGTGGACAGCCCAAGTGCCAGATCCTGCGTAGCTGCGATTCCATTTTGTAAACGACCGGGACTTATCAACTCTGTATCCCTTGAAGGGGATAAAATTGACACTATTTTTCCAGTGATCGCAGATACTGACTGGGAGTGCGTAGCCCTTCTCTGCGACAATGATGGAATTCCGGATTCCGTAGAACGACGTATGAAAATTTTCTTTGGAATCATGGAGAAAGCGAAACAGTACGGCATTGCACCAAGCCGTTTACATATTGACCCATTGGTTGTAACACTGGGAACAGACCAGACAGCACTTACCGTATTTGCAGATTGCTGCAGACGGATTAAATATGAATATCCGGAGATTCACATTACCAGTGGACTTTCCAATATTTCCTTTGGACTTCCGGTGAGAAAAAATATTAACCAGGCATTTATGGTGCTGGCTATGAATGCAGGTATGGACAGTGCAATCGTGGATCCTACCAATAAAAACATGATTGGTATGATCTATGCGACAAATGCACTTTTGGAGCGTGATGAATACTGCCTGCAGTATATTGATAAATTCGGAAATAAGGTAGAAGAAGCAGTCCAGCCTGTACCTGCTTCTCCACTTGATGAGAAAATGCAGGCTGTATTCAAATTAACACAGGATGGTAAAAATAAAGAAATCGGACAGGCAGTACAGGCTGCTCTTGATGCAGGCTGTGATCCGACTGCGATTCTGAATGATGCCATGATCGGTGCTATGGCTGTAGTTGGAGATAACTTTAAGAAAGAGATTATTTTTGTACCTCAGATGCTGGCAGCAGCCAGAGCCATGAAAGCTGGCGTGGAGGTACTGAAGCCATATCTTGCCACAGGAGAAGCTGGAAGTGCAGGAACGATCATTCTGGGAACAGTAGCCGGAGATCTTCATGATATCGGTAAAAACCTGGTTGGAATGATGTTCGAAAGTGCTGGTTTCGAAGTAATCGATCTTGGTGTTGATGTGCCGATCCAGACATTCATTGATACCGTAAATGCTCACAAAGAAGCAAGTATTGTGGCACTTTCTGCGCTTCTTACCACCACCATGCCGTCTCTTCGCGATACAGTGGCAGCCCTTCTGGAGCAGCCATTTAGAAAACGTATCAAAATTATGGTAGGCGGTGCTCCTATTAATCAGGAGTTTGCAGATGAGATCGGAGCAGATGCTTATACAGAAGATGCCGCATCCGCTGCAGAACAGGCGAAGAAATATGCAGAATCCGGATTCTGTGCAAAGGCAGCAGCCGGTGAATTTGATGAAGAACCGGCAGAGAAATATGCCGCCGGAGCTACTGTTTCTACAGCAGCTTCCGCCCCGACAACGGTATCCGACACAAAATCAGCTGATAGCAAAAATGAAACAAATGCAGCTGACAGCAAAGCAGGAACTACAACAGGTTCTGCCAATTCTACAGATAAGGCAGAGAGCCAGACACCAGAAGAAAATAATTCTTCAGCTGAAAATGGCACCTGGATTCACAAACCAGTACAGGAAGAACCACATTTCGTAAAAGGTGAAGTGGATTTAAGCAAGATCCAGCTTCCAAAACCAGGCCAGGGTTACAAAGTAAATATGGAAGCAACCAAGGAGAAATTCCGCAATTACTGGGCACACAAAAACACTGGCAGACCGCTGATGTGTGTCATTGCAAGAAGACCGGAAGTAGAGCAGTATTCCGATGGAACTCCTGTAGAAGGCGGCTATCTGGATCAGATCTGCCAGGGTAAATATTACAATATGCCGGAAGAACTGAAATGGAAGGATATGGAGGATAAATACCAGAGTCCACAGCGGATCGTAGACCGTTACCGTTACTTCTGCGAGACACATGCCTTCCTGGGAGAAAGCTTCCCGAACCTGAACATTGATTTTGGACCAGGTTCCCTTGCTTCTTATCTTGGTTCTGAGATTGGATTCAAGGAGGATACCGTCTGGTTCAACAAATGTCTGGACAGCTGGGATGGAGTGCCGAAACTGACCTTCGACCCGGAGAATAAATGGTTTAAGAAGCATATCCAGCTTGCAAAAGACTGCCAGGCACTTGCTGGGGATGATTTCTATGTAGATATGCCAGACCTTATGGAAAACATCGACGTACTTGCTTCCTTACGTGGAGCACAGGATATCCTTTTTGATCTTCTGGATGAACCGGAGATGATCGGAGAAAGAATCCAGGAAGTAACCGATATTTATTATGAATATTATGACCGCTTCTATGACATCATCAAAGATGAAGAAGGTGGAAATGCATATACTGTATTCCAGATCTGGGGACCAGGCAGAACCGTGAAGCTTCAGTGCGACTTCTCTGCCATGATGTCACCGGAAGATTTCCGCAAATACATTCAGCCATCCCTACGCACCCAGTCTGAAAATGTAGACCATGTACTTTACCATCTGGACGGACCGGCGGCAATCAAGCATATGGATGCTCTTATGGAGATTGACGGAATTGACGCTCTTCAGTGGACCAGTGGAGATGCAGGCCCGGACGGAACTCTTCCAGATTGGGATGTGATCTATGACAAAGCCATTGCAGCGGGAAAATCCATCTGGGTAAAGGTTTACTCAGGAGAGTTCGAGGATTGGATCCGCAACGTAGACCGTATCGTAAAAAAATATGGTTCCCACAGCCTTTTCCTTCTTTTCCCGGAAATGTCCATGGAGCAGGCTGCGTATCTTCTGGATTATGCAGACCGCAACTGGAGTGATGTAAAGGGAACATTTGTAGAGTCTTTAGGAAGGTAGGAGTTTTCCTGAAAGGGAAAAATTGGGAAATGGTTCAAAAGGAGCCAAAAAAGGAGCCAAAGTAAACATGTTATTTTGTTTACCCCATAATAAAATAAAACTATGCGAAAACGCTGGATACAACATCTGTCCAGCGTTTTTGCATTCTAAAGCTTGCCACAAAATCATTCTCGTAATGTGCACGCTCTACTTTATGGTATATTTTGCAGAAAGCCTTTTTCAAACAGGCTCTTGGAAATAGTACCAAAAATCAAACGAAATATATTCGTAGGAATAAATTGTCAAAAGGGACTGATTAATGACATTCAGGATAAGAGTAAGATTGTGAACTGGGGCCTGAAGATGAAAGACGATATGTTTAGTTGTGATGAATTCGAGAGCTCCATAATACAGTGATTGGACCTCTTATGAATGAAAAATGTATTAATTTCGTCTTCCAGACGCCAGAGGATGTGGACTGCATCCGGGTTGACCGCCTGCGCTTCAGTCAGATTTTCTTTAATCTGCTATCCAATGCGGCTAAATTTACCCCGACAGGTGGTACCGTAGAATTTACCGGAAGAAAAGTTGCGCAGGAGGGCGAGAAGGTAAAAATGGAATTCCGTGTGAAAGATAACGGAATTGACGCTACTAAGGAGATCCGGGCGCTTTCCAGAAACGATGCGAAGACAGTACCAGTGATCGCCATGACAGCGGACGCATTTGATGAGGAACGGAAACAGACTCTGGATGCCGGAATGAATTATCATCTGTCCAAGCCGATCAATCCACAGCTTTTGTATAGCGTGCTTTCTAAATATATTTGCGCTTGTTGACAAGGGCATTGCTTAGAGCCGTTCTTTAAGACGATTGTTTTTATCTTGGTTACAACATTCACTCAATGATTGTTACTTATTGTGTTCATTATACCTCCAAATGCTTTATATTTCCCCGGTATTTTGTTGGCGTGGCGCAGGAGGATTGCGTGTGAACCGCAAGTCTGCTATACTGTGCTTATGTGATTTTCACAGGAGGCAGAGCATGAAACTGGAACGAGACACCATACCACTTGACAAAGAGTTTCCCTTTCAGATATCAGAGGTGGAGCTGAATCCTACCAACAGTCATCCGGGAACCTGGCACTGGCACAGCTATTTCGAGATTACCTGGGTCCTGGAGGGTAGGGGAAATTATTTCGTCAACGGGCAGGAATATACAATGGAAAAGGATGATATTATCATCTTCAATAACGTAGAGCCACACGGCTGGAAGCTTCTGGGCGGCAATATGAAGCTTCTGGTAATGATTTTTTCACCGGAATTTGTGGCAGAGAAGATCAGTGTCTTTGATACGGAATATCTGAAGCCTTTTGTGGAACGGGGCAGTAATTTCAAGAACCGGGTAGGACATGAGGAGACTGTGAATGGGGAAATCCGTACCAGCATCCGGGAAATTTACCAGGAGTGGAATGATCGTAAAGAAGGATATCCGTTGATGATCAAGGCAAATGTGCTAATAATCCTTACCATGCTGATCCGTGCCTACCAGGATGAGACAAAATCTGGTGAAATGCTTAAAGAAAAGAAAAATGCCATGAAGCGTCTGGAGCAGGCATTTACTTACATAAATGCCCATTACTGTGAGAAGATCACGCTGGAGGAGGTTGCTTCCTCAGTTTATATGAGTTCCAATTATTTCTCATCCTATTTCCGTAAAGTAACGAATATCAGCTTCAGTGACTATGTAACACGTCTGCGTGTGAACCGGGCGCGTGAATTGCTCCGGGAGGATGGGGCGAATGTAACGGAGATTGCCATGGAATGTGGCTTTAATAATATTTCTAATTTCTACAGATTATATAAAAAATATATGGGAAAAACTCCTGGAGATGAGAAAAGTAAAAATAATTAAAATTCAGGAGCGGATATGTCATAGACCGCTGGAAGGCTGGCATGTTAGGATGAAAGTAGGAAATTTTGTCCTGGCATGGCAGCTTTTTTTGACAGGAGTTTAATAAGCGGAGGAAGTAAAAATGGTGAAAACAGATAAGTATGCGGAAACAACGGCGGCAGGGCTGATTTATCGTCTGGTGCCTGTTACAGATGAGATCATCCGTTGCGTGATCGGAAAAGGCACAGTGAAAGAAATGGATTCTTTAATTATTGAAAAAAAAGAATACCCGGAAGTGGATTTTCAGGCAGAGGAAAAGGACGGAGAGCTTGTTTTGCGGACTGCGAAGATTCTTGTTGCTCTGGATTTATCTACTGGATGTGTAGAGTGGAAGCATCCGGACGGCAGCAGCTGGTGCACTCAGAATAAGTCGGATCTTACGGAAATTGATGTAGTCCGTTACACAACAGGCGGTGAAAAGCCCATTATCAACCGGGTGAAAACGGTTGATGGCGAACGCAATTTTATTCTGAATCTGAAGCCGGAGAAGGTGCGTGACGGGTATCGTGCCAGGGTGTTTTTTGACTGGAAAAAAGATGAGGAAATTCACGGACTAGGCCAGGGGGAAGAAGGTATTTATAATTACCGTGGACATAACCAGTATCTTTACCAGCATAATATGAGAATTCCAATGCCGCTTTTTGTTTCCACAGAAGGGTATGGAGTGCTGTTTGACTGTTGTTCCCTTATGACATTCAATGACGAAGGACGGGATTCTTATCTGTTTCTGGATACAGTGGATCAGATTGATTATTATTTTATGGGCGGCTGTACCATGGATGGAATCGTCCATGATTACCGCTATCTGACGGGAAAAGCGCAGATGCTGCCAAAGTGGGCGTATGGTTATATCCAGTCGAAAGAGCAGTATTATACAGCGAAGGAGCTGGAAGAGATTGTGCGTCATTATAGAGAAATCGGAGTTCCGCTGGATTGTGTGGTTCAGGACTGGAACACCTGGGAGCCAGGGAACTGGGGTGAGAAGATTCTGGATCAGAGCCGTTACGGGGATACAAAGGAATGTATGGACAGAATTCACGAAATGCATGCCCACAGTATGGTTTCTGTATGGCCAAATATGAATGCAGGAGGAAAGAACCACCAGGAATTTTTTGATGCAGGATATCTGCTTTATGATTATGCAACTTATGATGCCTTTAATGAAGAGGCAAGAGCGATGTACTGGAAGCAGGCGAAGGAAGGGCTTTTTGACCAGGGATTCGACTCCTGGTGGTGTGATTCCACAGAACCATTTTCCGGACCGGACTGGGGCGGTGCTGTAAAAAGAGAGCCGTGGGAGCGCTACAGCCTGGTTGGCGGTGAGCATAAGAAATATCTGGATCCGGCTGTGACAAATGCCTTTGCCCTGGAACACGCAAAGGGAATTTATGAGAACCAGAGAAAAGACAGGGAAGATATGCGTGTGCTCAATCTTACCCGTTCCGGTTTTGCTTCCGGGCAGAAATATGCTGCTATGCTGTGGTCTGGCGATACCTGCGCAGATTGGGAAAATCTGAAGATCCAGATTGTAGAAGGCTTGAATATGGGGCTGAGCGGCTATCCATACTGGACACTGGACATCGGAGCATTTTTTACAGTTGGAGATAAATGGCAGAACCGGGGATGCGGCTGTAACACAGATCCGTCACCGAAATGGTTCTGGCAGGGCAAATATAATGAAGGCGTGAAGGATAAAGGGTATTGTGAGCTTTATACCCGTTGGCTGCAGATGGGCACCTTTCTGCCTATGTTCCGTTCCCATGGAACAGATACACCGAGGGAAATCTGGAATTTCGGGGAAAAGGGAACCATGTTCTATGATGCCATTGAGAAGTTTATTAAGCTGAGATATCATCTTATGCCATATATTTACTCCCTGGCTGGAGCCGTACATTTTGATGATTATACGATCATGAGAAGTCTTTTATTTGATTTCCCGGAAGATCTGGAAGCGCGCAAGGTGGAGAATGAGTTTATGTTTGGCCCATCTCTTCTGGTCTGTGCGGTTACAGAGCCGATGTACTACGGTCCGGAGAATACGCCAATTGAGCGGGAAAAGACATGGAGCTGTTATCTGCCTGCTGGTACTCTCTGGTATGATTATTGGACAAATGAGAAATATGAGGGTGGACAGTATGTGACTGTGGAGGCACCTATTGACAGAATTCCGGTCTTTGTAAAGGCTGGTGCAGTGATTCCGGTTGCAGAGGGACTGGTTTACGCACAGCAGAAACCGGAGAAACCAGTGCAGATCATGGTTTATCCTGGAGCTGATGGTGAATTTGTGCTGTATGAGGATGAAGGAAACAATTATAACTTTGAAAATGGAGCATATGCGACGACCAGAATCGTCTGGAAGGATGCGGCAGGAAAGCTGATCATCGGAGAGCGTGGGGGAAGATTCCCAGGAATGTGGGAAGCAGAGTATGAGACTGTGATCGTGAAGTAGAAGGCAGGAGAGCGTATGCGTGTAGAGAGAAATAAGGCAGTATTTGCGGAGCCGCCGGTTGCAGTGCCAGACGGTAATGTGGATGTGTCTGGCGGGGGACGATGGAAAATCTGGCAGAATGCCGGTACGAAGATTGATGCGCCGATTCTGGGAAATGGAGATCTGCTGGCTGCTGTGGCCGGGAACGGAAGGTATCCCCAGTTCTGGTTTACCACCAATGATTTCTGGCAGATGGAGAGTGCAGCAAACTGGGAATTCTTTCATGATAACAGCTCTGCCAAATTTGATCCGGCAGTGAGCGGAGGAAGTCCAAGACCAGTAGGGCGCATGGTGTTTGATATTCCGGCTATGGAAGGTGCAAAGTGGTATACGGAGCAGAAATTTTCCACTGGAGAAACAATAACAATATTGACAAATTGTGACGGTAAAAAGTGCACTTTGAAAAGCTGGGCGGCAGCAGATGAGAATATTCTGGTGGTGGAGTTTGAGACTGAGACAGATCTGGATCTGGAGTTTGATTTTTATTTTCCAGATGAGCTGGGAAAAGGCTGTGAGAGAGGTGTGGATATCTGGGGAAGTGGCGAGTCAGATGAGGTTCAGAATGGAATGTTCGTGGGGACGGTGACTGGCAGGCCGCTGCAGGTGAAGAAGATTGGTGGCGGTATTGTAAGTGGTTACCGGCAGTTCTCGGATCATGTGGATATGCCGGTGAGAGTGGGATTTGCAGGTGGATTTCTGGTTGTTGATGAAAATATGTCATTTAGAGAGTGTTCCAGAAAATTTGGTAATATGAGTGACATGCGGAATCGGAATACCTGCAAAACAATAAAAGCAGGCGAAAAAGCTACTTTCGTTTTGCCAGTGCGTTCCTGGGCGAAATGCAGTAGACCTTATGAGTATGCTTTTTCAAGGGCAAGGTGGATAACATCAGAGGATGTGGAAAATTTGCGGGCAAGGCACCTGGCATGGTGGAAAAGATTCTGGTCTGTTTCGGAGATTTCCCTGGATGATCCAGTGATCGAACAGAGGTATTATCTGTCTAAGTATATGCTGGCAAGTGTATCCCGTGATTCAGAGTATCCGCCAAACATTCTTGGAATCAGTACCTTTGACCGTCCTGCATGGAATGGAAATTACAAGATTAATTATAATCATCAATCCCCATATTTGAATCTGATGGTTTCCGGACATTTTGCACAGTCTGATCCTCACGATGCGCCTTACCTGAAGCTGATGGAGATTTCGGATGAAATGAGCAAACGGCTGCTTCGTCATGAGGGACTGTATTATCCTTTGGGGTTGGGACCTCATGGCGTAGTCAGCGAGGCTCTTCTTTTACATATGAAATCACCGGCGCTTCACGGTGCACTGAATATGATTTACCGATATGGCATCACCGAAGATGAGGAATATGCCTGGAAGGTTTATCCATATCTTCGTGGAGTGGCAGATTTCTGGGAAAAGGATCTGGTTCTCCTGGATGGAGTGTATCATGTGGTGGAAGATGGTATGCATGAGCGGACAGATGGAAATATCCGGGAGAATGGTGTGCCTGAGGATCCGGTAAATACGCTGGGGTATCTGAAGACATTTTTTACATGGATTCCAAGGATAAGCGAAACGCTTGGAATAGATGAAGAAAAGCGGGAAACGTGGCGGGACATTGCAGATCATCTGGTTCCTTATCCAAAAGGTAAGGTGGGACAGATTCAGGACAATCCTACTTTATGGAAAGAAGTGGATGTGAAGCTGGAAGATCTTTTACCCGAGGAAATGCTGGAAAAGGAAATTTATTATGACGAAGGTGTAGGCGGCAAGTGGTCTTTTCATTTCCCTGGGAATATTATGCACATTTATCCGGGAAATGCAATTGGTCTGGGAAGTGATCCGAAGGAACTGGAAGTGGCGAAAAATACAGTGCATATTCATGCACTTGTAGAGAATGCGCTTGGAGAACTTGAATATAAAAGAGCAATTGAGACCGGTAAGAATAAGAAAAATGAGAAGATAACAAAGAACGTACGAAATGAGAAAACTGAGAATTTATTCCCAAATAGAAATGAGTTTACGAAGAATGAAAGGCTTGTAAGTGATTCTGGGAATAGCATAAAAAATATTTCTGTGAAAGATAAACATTTTTACAAGGCTGGTGCTTTTAATGCTTCCAACTTAAGTTGCGTGTTTTTCACCGCCGCTGTGCGGGTGGGCTATGATCCGGATATTATCTGGGAGGAAATGCGGGAGATGATTATTCACCGCGGAATTCCCAATGGGTTTCTGAAAGAAAATCCACATGGGATTGAGCAGCTGAATACCATTCCAGATGCGATTCAGGAAATGATGCTGCAAAGCTATGAAGGAATTATCCGTATTTTCCCGGTATGGCCGCGTGCGAAACATCCAAATGCTTCGTTTAGAGGATTCCGGGCGTGGGGCGGATTTGAAATCAGCGCCTCCTTGAAGAACGGGGATGTGAATGAAATTATAGTTTGTAGTCACAAAGGGCATAATTGTAAAATCGAGAATCCATGGCCAGGTCAGAATGTGAAAGTGGTTTATGAATACAGCCAGACAGAAGAAGTGCATTTTGGGGAGTTACTGGAGATTGAATTGCATAAAGAAGAAAGTGCGATAATAATTGCTTGCTAAATATTAAAAGGTATGCTGTGAAAAAATAATCAGGGCCTTAAAACAGATGAAAACACAGTTCGAAAATGGCTTGCAGAATGAAAATATTACTATGAAAGTCCTGTGCGCAGCCATGAATCCAGCATGCTCGCGTGTTGGATTCATGGATATTGCACAGGACTTTCATTCATGGTGATGTCTGCGTAAGCAGACACATTCGTTTCATCCGCGGAAGTCCAGCGGACTTTTTCCTGTATGCTTTTTAAAAATCCGGCTGAAATATCCCTGGTCGTGATATCCACACATTTCTCCGATCTGTTTGATAGACAGCCCTGGTTCGTGAAGAAGCAGCCGCTGGGCATGGCTCATACGCAGGTTGATCAGATATTTGGATGGCGTACAGTCGTAGACCTGACAGAAAATTTTTGTCAGGTAGCTGGGACTGTAGTTCATATTATCAGCGATCAGGTTCAGATTGATGTCCTCACTGTAATTTTTTACAATGAAATCCTTGAGCAGGGCTGCAATCTGTGGTGGCGTTAAAGCTGCTGTCTGGGCATTGAATACCTCTTCATAATCATTTCCTGCAATCTGGAATTCCTTTTTGATCTTGGAAAGAGCTTCTTTTAATTCATCTGAATCAACAGGCTTCAGCAGATAATCAGAAACCTTTAAGGTGATGGCTTTTTTCGCATATTCGAAGTCTGAAAATCCGCTTGTGATAATAAATCTGGTAAATGGAAACTGCTCCCGTACTTTTGTGAGCAGGGTGATTCCATCCATGACAGGCATACGGATATCCGTAACAATAAGATCCGGACTGAGCTTTTCTACCAGTGTCAGTGCCTGATCACCTGTCTGTGCAGTTCCTGCGACCTGAAAATCCGGATCCGCTTTCTGGATTTTCTGGACAAGATTGTTGAGCAGAAGTTCTTCATCCTCCGCAACGATGACAGTGTACTTCATACTATTTTGAGTCCTTTCTAAATTTGTGATATATCTGAAAAATACCTGCCAATTGACACGATTCCATGCCCTTCGGCAGTATTTCCATATCTGAAAATAATCTCTCCTTTACAAAATATTTTCCATCTGAGATACACGTTTACGGTCCCCAGCCCATTTATCTTCAGCTCCGGAAGTCCCGGATTCTGAATGGCTTTCATAATATTGGCAGTGATCCGTTCCTTGGCTTCCTCCGTAAAGCCAGGGCCGGTATCGGTCACCTCGATCTGCCAGCTTCCCGGCGTAACCACACTTGTAATGGAAATATTCCACGGAGGTGCGCAATCAGACCCGTACCGGATGGCATTTTCTACAATTGGCTGAATGATCAGCTTGGGAACCGGCTGGGAGAGAAGGCTTTCGTCCACGTCAATGGAATAATTCAGGCTGGACTGGTACCGGACCTTCATGCAATACAGGTATTTCTGTACATAGTCCAGCTCGTCCTTTAAGGTAACCGTAGTTTCCACTGTGCTGGTGATATACCGCATGATCTGGGAAAGATTCCGGCACATTTTCACCACTGTTTCAGAATCGCCATTCTCCGCCAGAACCATGATACTGGATAAAGTGTTGTAATAAAAATGTGGATTGATCTGGGTCTGTAAAGCCATGCTTCTGGCTTTCATTTCCTGTTCCTTTGCCTGGTTCAGCTGCTCCATGGAATCCTTCAGATTATCACTCATCAGCTGAAATGCCTGGTAAAGCTCTTCCAGCTCATTGACGGAAACCGGATAGGCGGTAACCTTTTCCTGACCAAGAGTGTCAAGCTCCATACGTTGGATAATGTGCTTCAGATGCTTTACCGGTTTTACAACTGTGCGGGAAAGACGGTAAGAAATAAAAATGGAAACCGCCAGAAGAAGTGCCACGATCGCAGCCAGAATACGGAGCAATTCGTAAACTGGTGCCAGCACCACTGTTTCGGGCAAAATGGTCAGGTAGGTATAACCTGTGTAAGTGGATACTGCTTCCGCCGCATATTCTGTTTTTCCGGTAAGGGGGCTGGTCAGCGTAATGTCTGAATCATCACCCTGGGTAAGCTCATAGTAAGGCAAAAGAGCAGTTCTTTCCTTATCAGAAATATCATATGGATAAACCAGATTTCCGCTGTTGTCAAAAACATAGACGCTGGCGGCATCTTCGTGGTTCTTTTTTTCATAGGTGATAATACTTTTAAATATGGACTTGCACTGCTTGGCTGTTTCAATTACACCAACACTGCGCTTGTACTGATTGTTAAAGGATCGGTACAGGGAAATAAACCACTGGTTGTATTTGGCCGATTTGGAATACTCCATGGTACAATAGGGCTGGGTGAGAACCTTTTTCCCTTCTAATTCACGGGCTGTCTGGATCCATTCTTCTTTCGAACCATCGGTGCGCTTTACCAGTGTGGAGATTCCGGCTTCCAGCACATATCCGGAAAAGTCATAAAGGTTTACCTGGTCAGCCTTCAGCTCTGTTCCGGAAAGGGAAATGAACAGGTCGGACATATCAGAAAGCATATCATTGGAAATGCTAAGCCCGAAGGACTGATCCAGTATGGACTTGGACTGATTACTATAGTTGATATTCACAGATACCGCATCCAGATTACGGATTGCCGAATCTACCTGTGTCTGAAAGCTGGAATTCAGGGTATTCATGGCACTGATCTGGCTGTCTTTGAGCTGGCTGGAAACAAAGGCGTAGAAAAAGACCGCGAAGGAAAACAAAATCAGGCAGGCCAGACTGATATATGCAAGAAAAAGTTTGGATTGCAGACTTCGTGTTTTCATCTGGCAGGACCTCCCTGTGATTATTTGTGTGAATTATAACGTCAGGTAATTGGTAAGATTCGTAGCTTACCGGTGTATTGCAAAAACTGTTCAATGCAAACATCATATCATATTTGTACAAAAAGTACAAATGTGAAACGAAAATCTAAACATATAATATGAAAATATTTGCCTGATGAGGTTCTGATCGAGTATTATAATGCGAAAAAAGTATAATTCATGGTGAAAAAAGTACAAATTCAAAGTAAGAATATCCATGGAACAGTAGAACGGCAGCTGGTAAAATAAAACCATCAAAAGAAGGACGGAATCAGCGGAGATTCCAACAGACATGAAAATGCCATTTAATTAAAAGGAGGACATGTAAATGAAAAGAAAGAGTTTTGTAGCAGTAGCTTGTGCAGCAGCAATGATCGCATCTATGACAAGCGGAATTACTGTATTTGCGGAGGAGAACACAGATTTTTCCGGTGAGGAGCTGAGCATTCTGGTTTCAGCAGGCTGGATGGATAACAGATATGATGCAACCATCGAGCGTTTCGAGGATACCTACGGGGTAACCGTAGATCTTCAGACAATCCCGGCTGACCAGTATTCCGACTTGCTTCAGTCTAAGCTGGCTACAGATTCCTGTGCAGATGTTTTCTGGATTCAGTCTAATCCATTTGCAATCGAATCTACTATCGTTGATCCTGAGAAATATTGCATCGACTTTACAGGAGCACAGTGGGAAGACCTTATGCCGGAAGCAAGAAAGACTTCCTGTGTATACAATGATAAATTATACGGACTTCAGATCTGGCACAATTCCCCAGAGTATGTAATGGTTTATAATAAGACTCTGTTTGAAGAAAACGGCTGGGCAGTACCGACCAATTATGCAGAGCTGAAAGATCTCTGTGCACAGATCGCAGATGCAGGAATTACACCATGGTTCATGCCAGGTGCAGACGGATGGCAGCATCAGCTGGCATTCTTCCAGATCGGCGGTGTTTACGAAGAAGCTACACCAGGTCTTTATGATGCACTGAATACAAACCAGGCAACCTTCGCTGACAATGAGAAAATGCTTGAAGTTCTCAATGAGTTCAAAGAACTTTCCGATAACGGCTATTTCGGAGAGGACTGGATCGGAACAGACAGCACCAACATGGCAAATGAATTTGGTGACAGAAACATTGCAATGGCAATGGCAAACTCCAGTTACATCCAGCAGATCAAGGATGACACAGGCACAGAAGATGAATTCGGTATGTTCCTGATTCCTTTGGGTGACAACACCTGGTATCCGACCAACCCGGCTGGACCTACCATGTTTGGTTATAAAGGAACAGAGCATGAGGATCTTGTAAAAGAATTCTTTAACTTCGTTACAACAACAGAGAGTCTTCAGGAAATCCTCGATAACTCTCCTGCATATACAAACGTTGATATGAACGACGACGCAGTTGAGCAGCACTGGCTTCCAGAAGAGGAAGAGTTCCTTGCAACTG
Source organism: Clostridia bacterium (assembly GCA_029101305.1). Classification (GTDB taxonomy): domain Bacteria; phylum Bacillota; class Clostridia; order Lachnospirales; family Lachnospiraceae; genus Blautia_A. The sequence goes on from JAQXQS010000050.1 coordinate 65,873, forward strand.
TAGACGACAGCAAGAAGAGCGTATCTGTTCTTCAGACCGGTACCAAATATACAAATGATTACTGGATGCAGTTTGGCCAGGATATGGTTGCATTCTGCCAGGGTGAAATGGAAGCAAATGATGTTCTTGCAAACATGGATACCAACCGCGCAGAAGCTGCCAAGACAGTTGGTGATGCAAACTGGAACTAAATCCTTAATAAGTGTATATCTTCAGTGCGAAGGAAATATTCCTTCGCACTGTTTGATAATAGGAGGTACCGCCTGTGAACAAAAAGAAAATTTATCCTCAGTGGTTTTTGATCCTGCCACTGGCTTTATACATCATCTTTTTCCTGCTTCCCAGTGTAATGGGTGTAGCGTATTCCTTTACAGACTGGAATTCACGAAGTGTGTTAAATGGTGTACATTTTATAGGACTGGAAAATTTTAAAGAGATTTTTACATCGAATAAAGATTATTTAAGCGGTATTGGAAATACCTTGAAATTCACTATTATTTCCAATATCGTGAAGCTGATTCCGGCGCTTCTGATCGCCATTATGCTTCAGGAGGGATTAAAAGGAAAGGGACTTTACAGAACCCTGCTTTATCTGCCGTCTATTCTTCCTTTTGTTATCATCGGTCTTGTTTTCAAATCCATTCTTAACTACAACAATGGTCTGTTAAATGCCATTCTGGATGCACTGCATCTGGGAATCCTGAAACAGAAATGGCTGTCAGACCTTGGGGTTGTATGGAAATCCATTTATGGGGTGGATGCATGGAGAGGTATCGGTTATGTTATGACTATTTTCCTTGCAGGATTGAATACTATTCCGAAATCCTATTATGAGGCAGCAGAGATCGACGGAGCCAATTTCTGGCAGAGACTCCGCTATGTGACGCTTCCAATGCTCAGCGGTGCGATCATGATAAACATGGTATTTGGTATTACATACGGCCTGAAAGTATTTGATATCGTTTACGTTCTTACCAACGGTGGCCCGGGACATGCTACAGAGGTTCTTACTACTTATGCATTCCAGCTTTATTCCAGAGGGCAGTACGGAATGTCCTCTGCATTGAATAGTATTTTGCTTCTGATCACTGCGATTGTTGGTGTTGTGATCGTTAAGACTTTAGGAAAACAGGAGGTGCAGCAATGACAAAGAAAAAATTTCAGACTCTGCTGAAGCATCTGGTCTGCATTTTGTTGTGTCTGACCGTTATCCTTCCTTTCTATATGGTAGTTGTAAACTCCTTTAAGAGCAAAGGTGAGGCATCCAGGATGAGTCTGGCTCTGCCGAAGGAATGGCTGTTTTCCAATTACACAGAGGTTATTGACAAGGGAAATCTGATCCAGGGCTTTTCAAACAGCCTTCTCTATGCACTGGTGGCAACCACTCTTGGTGTTGTGCTTTGTGCCATGGCAGCCTTTGTAATGTG
>JAQXQS010000051.1 GCA_029101305.1 Clostridia bacterium
TTCTTTGAGTTATCAAAAGAAATATTTCCGGTTATTTTTATGTAATAGGAAATTCCGTCGGAATCTCCTATTACATAAAAAGCCCTGCCGGGCAGGATCGCACTGCGGCGGAGAGGCAGATGTCGCATGAAGCGACCCGCCGCAGGCGAAGAATCCTGCAAAGCAGGATTCTTTCTTGTGTAATAGAAAATTACAAAAATTTGACGGAAAGAGGTATTTAAAATATAATAAACAATAAATGGGTACGGTGCCTGTCAGCTTGGCTGGTGGGTGAAAGAGGAAGAAATTTGTGATGGAAGTGGGGCGGAGTTTTTATGCCAAAATTCAAGGAATTATTAAGGGTTGCAATTGTAGAGGACGATGATTCCTATGCAGAAACCCTGCAGGAGTATCTGAACAAATATGAGCAGGAGAATGAGGTAAGATTTCAGGTTGTCCGCTATGAGGATGGAGCAGACCTGGTGGAAAAGTATCATGGGGATTTTGACATCCTGATCATGGACATTGAGCTGAAGTTTATGGATGGAATGACGGCAGCCCAGCATATCCGTAAGATGGATTCCAATGTTATTATTATTTTTGTGACAAATATGCCCCAGTTTGCCCTGAAGGGCTATCAGGTTGATGCACTGGACTACGTGCTGAAGCCAATTTCCTATTATGCTTTTTCCCAGAGGCTGGAACGGGCATTGGAGCGTATGGAGAGAAGAAGTGCGAAAAAATATATCACACTTCATTTGAAAGGAAGAGTCCAGAAGGTCAATATTTTAAACATTATGTATATTGAAGCTTTGCAGCATGACCTGATCTATCATATGGATAAGGACGGCGTTACCTATACGGTACGTGGAATCATAAAAGATCTGGAAGCTACCTTGAAGGACTATTATTTCTTTCGGTGTCATAAAGGGTATCTGGTGAATTTGGCCTATGTGGAAAGCGTAGGAGAGGCAACGGTGCAGATCGGAGAAGAGCAGATTCCGGTGGCGAAACTACGCAAGAAGGAATTGCTGAATGAATTTAACCGGTATATCAGTGAGGTGAGCAAATAATGACAACGACAGATGGAACCCCAGGACTTTATTATGCATTTGCATATGCGCTATATTCTGCACTGGTAATGTTGCTTCTAAATAAAGACAGAAAATGGAAAAAAGAGATTCCAGGAACTATCCTGATGACGTTCCTTATCTTCTGGATCATTATCGTAACGGATGGTTATCAGAGTATCAGCCAGGCCTTGTATGTGCCCATCAGTGGATTTATTGTTCTGGTGCGTTTCTTCTATTTGAAATTTGCATGTGAAAGAAGCTGGATAGAAACCTGGTATTATACTGCGTGGGCGATTATGCTGTCAGAATGCTGTGCCGCGATCCAGTGGCAGCTGTACTACTTCTTTGTGGATGGAGATGTAAAGTCGCAGACACTTTTGACGCAAATTCTGATGTTGCTGGTTATTCATGGCATTCTTCTGGTGATCTGCTGTGTGGCAGGACGCGAAATCCTATATAAATGGGAACAGCCTGAGATCCGTCTGCATGAAGTTTTCAGTACCGGATTTATTGTACTTCTGGTGCATCTTGCCAGCAACATCAGCTGCTTTTGGTCCAACACCCCGTTGTCAGCGGCGACATCCAGGGAATTTTTCCTGCTGCGTATGGTGATAAATCTCTGTGGCGTGGCGGCTCTTTATGTGATACATATGCGGATGATGGATGAAAAATGGCGCTATGAAGTGCAGATTCTGGAGAAGACATTGCAGTTCCAGAAGGATAACTATCAGACAATGGAAAACAGCACCAATCTGGTAAATCAGAAATATCATGACCTGAAACATTATCTCAATGTATTAAAGTCAGAGGCTGGTGAAGAAACGGTACGGCAACGTCTGCTGGAAATGGAAAATGAAATAAAAATATATGAGGCGCAGAATAAAACCGGAAATAAGGTCCTGGATACAATTTTAACAGCGAAAAGCATTGAATGTCAGAGTAAAAAAATTCAGATGAACTGCATTGCAGATGGCAAGATCCTGTCGTTTATGGATCCCTTTGATATCAGCATTTTGATCGGGAATGCCCTGGATAATGCAGTGGAAGCGGTTATGAAATTCCAGGATCCGGATAAACGTCTGATCTACATTACCATTGAACAAGTGAAGCATTTCGTAAGAATCCGTATCGAAAATACAGTTGCCGAGGTTCCGGCATTTGACCACGGCATTCCCCTGACAACCAAAAAAGATAAAGAAAATCATGGATTTGGAATGAAAAGCATGGAGACCATCGTAAACAAATATGACGGTTCCATTATGGGAAAAGTAAACGGGGAATGGTTCGAACTGCAGCTGCTTTTGCAGATGCAGGAAAAGATGTCCGTAAATTAAAATCAGAAAAAGACCAATAAAAAGTAAGCGGTTTATACAGCAGGCAGACCGCTTACTTTTTTCGTATCTGGAGTAAAAAATGTGAATCTCTTCGCAACAGAATTATTTGTGTCAAAAAAAGGCGATTATATGACAAAGCCGGAAATATCTGGCCTTTATAGTGTATGCTTGAAAAAAGGAGGAGGAAGAGATGTACCATAGTTTTAAACCAGGGAAGAAGTGGCTGGATACTGAAGGAAAAGCGATCCAGGCTCATGGCTTTTCGGTTTTTTACAGTGAAGAAGATGGAACGTATTACTGGTATGGCGAAAACAAGGAATATACCAAGGGCGGCCCTTCTAATACGATCTGGCACTGGGGTGTAAGAGCCTATTCATCGAAAGATCTGTATAACTGGAAAGACCTTGGACTAATTATTCATTCGGATCCGGATGATCTGAACAGTCCACTGCATCCTACCTACTGTATGGACCGTCCGCATATTGTGTATTGCAAAAAGACCGGAAAATATGTGGCATGGCTCAAGATCATGGCCGGTGTGACAAGCCAGTTTATGTGTGTGTTGCAGGCAGATGATTTCATGGGACCCTATGAATATGTCCATAAGGTGTACAAGCCGCTGAAAATGGATACCGGGGATTTTACCATCGCAGTAGACAAAAACACAGGGAAAGGGTATCTGATTTTTGACAGACCACACTTTCAGCTTGTAACGGCTACACTTTCGGAGGATTTCACAGAGGTAACCGGAGAGTATTCCGTTCATTATGACGGGCTGCATCCGCCATATACCAGAGAAGCCCCCACTTATTTTGAAAAAGATGGAAATTATTATCTTTACACAAGTGGAACTACTGGTTATTATCCAAACCCAAGTAAGGTGTGCCGGATCACAGACTGGCATGGGAAATATGAGGAATTAGGGGATCCATGTATAAAGGATACTACGAAAAGCTCATTTTTCAGCCAATTTACCAGTGTGTTAAAGGTACCGGGGACAGAATTGTATATCGCAATGGCTGACCGCTGGATGCCTACATTTCTGGGAAAGGCAATCACAAGACTGTCCTATCCGTTTGCAGAGCGGACCTTGAAAGCAAGCGGAGCATGGACGGTGGACACTTCGGAGAAAGAAGCGGTCGAATTGCCGGGGGTAGAAATCAAACATAAAGAAAACACAAGCATTTCCACATACGTATGGCTGCCGGTAGAATGGATCGACGGTAAGCCAATGATCCGCTGGTATGATGAATGGAAATGGGAAGACTTTGGAGGGGGAAAGAAATGAAACATTTGAAAAAGCAGGCAATGCAGGGACTTGCAACCGTATCGGCGTCTGTGTTAGTACTGTCAATGGGCGTAGAGACGCTTGCAAACAGCAGAGCACAGTTTATCAACGGTAGATTGGGAACGACCAATTACCAGGTAATCCAGACAGACAGTGAATCAGATGGAATTTATTATAAATCTGAGTTTAACAGTCTGGAAGAAGTATTAAATGCAAAGAAAGAGCTGGCAACACAGTTAAGCGCAGAGGGTTCCGTATTATTAAAGAATGACGGAGCGCTTCCGGTGAAAAAGGACAGCGAAAATATTACTTTATGGGGATTAAACTCCATCAATCCTACTTTAGGTGGAATGATCGGTTCCTCTGTTGCTGTTGATGATGAAAATGGGCAGATTGCATATTCCCTGCAGCAGGCACTGGAAGAAAAGAAGTTTACACTGAATCAGACTATGCTGGATCTTTACAGCAGTGAAGAAGTAAACGATACCTATGGAAGAAAAGGTGGACACTCTTCCATGCCAAGCTTTGGAATGACATACGAAAATACTCCAATGTACAAGGTTGGTGAAGCTCCGGCATCTGTTTATACAGACGAAGCGTTAAAGTCCGCAGATGATACAGCCGCTGTTGTCGTACTTTCCCGTGACAGTTCAGAAGCAACGGATTACAATCCAAATATGGTAAGCGGAGATGAAAGTGACAGCTTTGAGCGCCCACTGGCATTGTCTGACAATGAGAAAGCGATGATCGAGCTTGCGAAAGCTCATAGTACAAAGGTTATCGTACTGATCAATTCAGACAACCCTATGGAGCTTGGTGATCTGGAAAATGACGCAGAAATCGATGCGATCCTCTGGGTAGGCGAGCCTGGAATGAACGGTTTCCTTGGAGTAGCAGATGTGCTTTGCGGAGATGCCAATCCGTCTGGTCATCTTTCTGACACTTATCCGGCTAACACTGCTTCTTCCCCATCTATGGTAAACTGGGGCGTTTATCTTTACACAAACAGCACACAGGCTGGAAAAGATGCTGTCCTGACAGAAGCAAATAAAGCAGACTGGTATCTGGTGGAATCCGAAGGTATCTACAGTGGATACAAGTATTATGAAACAAGATATGAGGATCAGATCCTGGGACAGGGCAATGCAGATACCAAAGAGGGTTCTTCCACTGGTGACGGATGGGATTATGCAAATGAAATGGTATATCCATTTGGCTATGGACTTTCCTATACTACTTTTGAACAGAAATTAAAATCTGTAGATGTAGCCATCGGCGGCGAAGGAACTGCTGTGGTAGATGTAACCAATATAGGTGATGTAGCCGGAAGCAGTGCTGTAGAGCTTTATGTGCAGGCTCCATATACAGAAGGCGGAATTGAGAAAGCGGCTGTTCAGCTGTTAGACTTCGGAAAAACCAAAGTACTGGAGCCAGGTGAAACAGAAACCGTTACCATTACCTTTGATCCACAGTATATGGCAAGCTATGATGAGGATGCTGTAAAAGAAAATGGAACACAGGGTGCATGGGTACTGGATGCAGGTGATTATTATTTTGCAGTTGGAAATGGTGCACATGAAGCATTGAACAACATTCTTGCCAAAAAGACAGGAAGCACAGATAATCTGATCGCTATCAATGAAGATGAGAATATCACAGCGGATAACGCAATTGTATGGAATCTGGGAGAGAAGAACCAGGAAACCTATTCTGTAGGTGTTGAGAATGCCCTTCAGGATGCAGATATCAATAACTTCATTGAGAACACAGTAGAATATACCACACGTTCTGACTGGAGCAAGGGCTGGACACCTGTAGAAGCAATCACTCCTACTGAGGAAATGATGGTTGGTCTGACCAATAATACTTATTCATTAACTGAAAATAGTGATTATAACGAAGTATGGGGAGCTGACAATGGATTACAGCTTGCTGACTTCATTCTTACAGATGAAAATGGAAACACTACCGGAGTTCTGGAATATGATGATCCACAGTGGAATCAGCTTCTGGATCAGGTGACACTGGATGAGGCGATTAATTTTGTGGAAGCTGGCGGTGATGATTTCGAAAATATTGACAGCATTGGATATCCAAGAACTTACGCAAATGATGGACCAATCGGATTTGTAAGAGACCAAGTTCCGGGATATTTTGTAAAATGGAATAAGACAAATTCAGATGAGCCTACTTATGTAGCAGAAGAGGATGAGTATTCCGGATATGGAATGGCAGGAATGCCTACAGAGCCGGTAGTAGCAGCTACATTTAACAAAGAGCTGGTACAGCGTGAAGGTGAGATCTTTGGTGAAGACAGTTTATGGAGCAATATTGCATCAGTCTTCGGTCCTGGTTTAAATAACCATAGAACTCCGTATTGCGGAAGAAACCATGAATATTATTCTGAGGATTCCATGCTTACCAATTTAATGGGAGTTGCAGTCTGCACAGGAGGAACTTCAAAGGGACTGATGATGTCTCCGAAGCATTTTGCATTCAACAATATGGAATTAAACCGTTCCGGATTATCTACCTTTATGACAGAGCAGGCCGGAAGAGAGATGGAATTAAGAGGATTCCAGGGCGCAATGCAGAAGAACGTTGCAAAAGGAATCATGACAGCATTTAACCGTGTTGGTACTGTTTTCGCAGGTGCAGATGAAGGTGTTCAGACACAGATCGCAAGAAATGAGTGGGGATACACTGGCTGGATCGTTACTGATATGATCAATGGTGCCGATTATATGAACTGGAAGGATTCCCTGCTGGGCGGCGGCGGAACGATGCTGTCCAACCCGACTACTTATGAAGATACAGAATGGGGTGCTATGACTTCTGATAAGAATATGAAGAAGATCAAAGCAGATTCCCTCTTCCAGCACAAGATGAAAGAAATCCTTAAGACTTATGTCTATACAACTGCCCAGAGTAACGCCATGAACGGCATTTCTGCAGGAACCCAGATCGTCTATGTAAATACCTGGTGGCAGAATCTGATCGCAGGTATCAAATATGCATTTGGTGCACTTACAGTTATTTTGGTAGTACTTTATCTTGTAAGTCTGAAAAAGAACGGAAAGGAAAAGGAGTAAACAGTTATGAAGGAGACGAAAAAGCTTTCAACCAGTAGCTGGCTGACTCTGGCAGCAGCGGTACTTGGGATTATCGGACTGGTAGCATATTCCACTTCAGAGGTTGCAGTAAAACAGATTGGAATCATTGCAGCAATTGCTATTGTATTAAATATTATTACCATTGTAGTTAGCATGAAATATTCTTTTGGTATTTTGAATCTTTCTTCCACTGTAAGTGCAATCCTGTTTTCCGCTGCATTTGTATATGGCTTCGCATCACAGCTTGATCCGCTTGGATGGGCTGTCTCCGGGCTGTATACATGGGGACAGGTAGCCGGATTCCTGGTATTCGCGGTACTGACCTTTGCAGCCCTGATCTTAGAATTTGTAGTGTCATTTAAGGGATTGGTAAAATAGCTTATGTTAAAAAAAGATTCTGTTTCGTTGCCTGAGATGGCGCTGGGGTATTTCTTAGGACCATTTGGCGTACTCATCGTGAATGCAGTATTTACCTGTTTCCTGAACCGTTTCTACACAGATGCCCTGGGCTTGTCTGGAAAATTTATTACGGCATTACCTCTGGTGTGCACGATTTTTGTAACAATTGCAAACATCATTCTGGGAATCCTTATTGACAGGACCAGAACGAAAATGGGAAAGGCAAGACCTTACCTGCTGGTTGCGGCTCCGCTGATGGTTGTTTCATGTGTACTGATGTTTTCTGTTCCTACAGGAAACATCAGACTGGAGCTGATCTGGATCGCAGTGTCCTATAACTTGTACTTTGCAGTTGCCTACCCGATTTATTTTCTTTCGCACAGTATGATGGTTCCGCTGTCTACCAGGGACAGTGCGGCAAGAGGAAAGCTTTCTGTTATCAGCAATGCTGCCAATATGGGGGCTGCCGGATTATTTGCATCCATTCTGTTTCCGATGCTGATCTATCCCAGACTGAAAAACCAGAGGGCATGGCTGATCTGCATGAGTATCATGGGAGCAGTGGCGCTGGCAGGAGCACTTGTGGAATTCTGCTTTACCCGGGAACGTATTACAGAAGAGCTGTATCTCAAAAAACAGGAAGATCTTTCCGGTGAAAAAGCTTCAAAAGAAGAGCTTCCCCTGAAACAGCAGCTGAAAGGTGTTGTAACAGATAAATACTGGTGGATGATTATTGTATTTTACCTGTTGTTCAATTTATCAGGCGGAATGAAAAATCTTTCCATGAGTTATTACTGTGATTACATAGTTGGAAAATATCAGGATGGAATTACCCAGACGCTTTTGGCTGTCTTTTCCGGTATTCCCATGGTTCTTGGAATGTTTACCGCATGGCCGCTGGCAAAGAAATTCGGTAAGAAGAATTGTACAGTTGCTGGTTTATGGCTGGCAGTTGCCGGGGGAGTGATCAGTTTTATCAACCCTACCAATTTTATAATGGTGGCCATCGGGGTTACCATTAAAACCCTGGGAACGATTCCTGCCTGCTATGTTATGATGGCATTGTTTGCAGATGTACTGGATCATCTGGAAAGAAAAAATGGCTACAGAAGTGATGGACTTTCCATGTCACTTTATAGTATTATCACAGTATCTGCTGGTGGAATCATGACTGCAGTTTTTAACGGACTGATCTCTCTTAGCGGATATCAGCCCCCACAGCTGGTAAATGGTGTTATGGAAGCAGCAGTACAGAATGATGCTACAAAATGGGTGATCATTATGGGCTTCCTTGGGGCAGAAATGATCGCGTATGCGATTCTGGCAGTGACCACATCATTTTTGAAGGTTGAGGAAGAACAAAAATAAAGAGAAAGCTGGCGCAGAGAATATTTGCGTCAGCTTTTTATAATGGAAAAATCATTTGGAATATTGTATTTTGCTCACATATCATATTTTTGCCTGAAATCCGGTTATATTTGCCAGCCTCACCATAGAAAATCTGTTTTGTTATAGATTTAGTGAAAAGCTTTTAATCAGATACAAAATCTGGTAAACTGATTTCGGTAAGGTGGTAATAGAAATGAAAAAAGAACTTGAAGAAAAAATTAATATTATGGAAAAGACAACAGAAAAAACGGAACATGTGAGGAAATGGATTTGTTTCATTCCAGCTGTTATTCTTATGCTGTTGTCTGGTATCGATATCCTCCGTTTCGCAATCCTGGGGGATAAAACTGCATTTATTACATTTGCTCTGATCGCGGGTCTGTTTATTCTGGTGGCTTATACGGCATGGAAAAGCAGGATGCCGGTTTTGTATCTGGTGATTGCTGTGGCGGCATTTGTTCTGTATTTTAATACAAACTTCTCGACCAGCACGTATTATTTCAATTGGCTGTTTCTGGTGGAAGCCGTTGTGGCAGCACTTGGTGGAATCCTGGAGATTGCAGCAATAATCAGGATGAAGATAGTGGCAGGAATGATTTCTAAGGGAAAGACTTTAGAAGGAAAAACATCGGCAGAGAAGGTATTGACGAATAAAAAAACGGAAGAGAAAGTTCTTTTTGCGAGAATGTTATCGGAGAAAAAGCCAGAAGAGAAACGGTTAAAACGAAACACACCCCTAATGGTATATTTCCCGGCGATGATGGCAGTCGTTATCCTTGCAGGCTTTCTGGGATTCTGGAAAGTGAGATACGAAGCAGCACACAATGCCCAGGGACAGGCAAGAGACGAACTGTGGGCAGTTCCTGCCAAATATGACGAAACAGAACCAAAGCAGGTTGGAACAGTAGAAGAAGTAGTTTATAACACAAAGGCTTATGCAACAGACGAGCGGGATGTAAAAAAGACTGCTTATGTTTATCTTCCCTATGGCTATGACAGCGAAAAAGAGTATAATATTCTTTATCTGATGCATGGAACCGGGGATGATGAGAAATACTGGCTGAAAACCAATCCATATAATAAGATCATGCTTGACAATATGATTGCGGATGGAGATATCCAGCCTCTGATCGTTGTGACACCGACTTTTTATGTGGAAGATGACTGCGCGGATGATCTGGATCAGCTGACGTATTCTTTTGCGAAAGAGCTTCGTAATGATCTGATGCCGGAAATTGAGTCTTCTTATTCTACATATGCGAAAACAGCAGATGATAAGGGCTTTTCCGAAAGCAGGAATCACAGGGCGTTTGCAGGCTTATCAAGAGGAGCTGTGACGACTTATCATTCTGCAATCTGCCAGAGCCTGGATTATTTTTCCTGGTTCGGAACATTCAGCGGCAGCAGAACAGATGCGCAGCAGTTTCAAGATACCATTCAGTCAGGTGAGTTTGCTGATTTGCCGATTCATTACCTGTATGTGGCAAGCGGCAACTTTGATTTTGCACTGCCAGGACAGGTGCAGGACTATCAGGCACTTCTTGACATAGAGCCAAGACTCCGGGCAGGAGTGAATACTTGTTTTGATGTATTTCCCATGAGATATCATTCTATGGGAAACTGGCATCTGGCGTTGTATAATTATTTGCAGAAGATATTTTGAAAATAATAAGTGCATTTGCCAAAAAAGTAATTAAAAAATTTAAATAGTAATTTAGTAAAAAGCTAACAGGGAGAGTGTTGATATGGACAAAATTATAGGAACCAATCTGGGCAACTGGCTGGTACTGGAGAAATGGATGCAGCCATTTATCTTCCAGGGAACAGGTGCGGAGGATGAAACCTGGCTGAACCGTAATGTGCCAAAAGAAAAGCTCTGGCCGATGATGAAGCAGCACAGGGATACTTACGTG
>JAQXQS010000052.1 GCA_029101305.1 Clostridia bacterium
TTTATAAAATCCTGTTCGGAAGAATCCATTTTGGAATGAGAAGAGGAATAGCTCATCAGAGTGTTAGCTCTTCCACTGGAAATAAATTCGTTGATACCTGAAACGAAGTCAAAAATTTTTAGATTTTCTGTTTCAGAGGTAATAATACTGCTTTTGCTTTTTTCAGAAAACTCTACACTAAATGCCTCTTTAACATGAATATCCTCTATTTTCAAAAGAGAGATGGTTGCTTCCATAATACGTTGTATACCGCGAATGCCACCATGAGTATCCAGATATAATACTGGATTTTTTATGCCGCGCAGCGTATCAATAACCTGTTGGATTCCGTCATAAGGGGAAAACAGGGAAAATGTTATCGGAGTGAAGCGTTCGTCATCACTCAAATTAGGATTCATATAATTGCGAATTTGATTCTTGAAATATTCAAGAGGTGAGATATTCATCATGATATTCTCAGGAGTAGTGATACTTGTTTCTTTAAGGGTCTTATCTGTGCAAAGCATGATAATTTTGTCAAGATTTTCATTGCTTTCAGCAAGTAATTCATCCAGCATTTTAGGAATGGGATCCAGCTGATAACGACCAATAACAGTTCCTTGATGTCCATTGAAATTATATTCAAATTTGTTTTTCTTCATCTGACCAGGAAATGTACTTAGAGCAAGCAGGAGTACATTTGTATGATGATGTTCAGGAACAAACTGGTGAGTCTGGGTATGGGTTTCGGCTTCATTTTCCTCGAAATCTGGCATTACTTTTTGCGTATCCTCAATTGGAATCATCTGTGGCAGGTCAGAAGCGTTTGAAGGATACATTTCTTTCTGCTTTCGTGATAAAACTCGTTTTGAATAAGGAATAAAAGAGATATCTACAGGAATTCCCTGTCTATAAGCAGTTATTCCATTGGACTCTTCCATCTGTAATTCGATTCGCCTTATTAAATCCTGCACAAATTCAGAAGCTTTTAAGTCAGCAGTTTCGTATATGGATTCGATATAATATGCTAATTCATCTGAAAAATCCGAAGTGGCTGTATAACCTTTTTGTTTGAAAAGATTAAGAAAGTGGCAGGTGATTTCTTCGGAGTGTAGTTTTTCAAGATGAATATGGCGGGCCAGAACACGGTAAAAGAAATGCTCATTGGAACGAAAGCGATTTTCTATTACATGGGTAGGGGCACATACAATTTTGATAATATCAGGTGTGGATTGAAATTGTGAGATGATAGAATCCAGGGAACCATCATCTTCGCAATCTGTAAGGACTAAGATTTCTTTCGGAGTCTTAAAATACTCTTTTAGTGTTATCTGAGATAAACTTTTTTCTGTGGCATGTTTTAACAGATATTTGTCTTTGGTATTAAGTTGTGGAAGGACAGATTCCAAAATGCTTAGGAAAGTCTGGTAAGAACTGTCTTCATCATATTGTATAAGCAGACCATAGGGAATAATTACATTTTGTGAGTTGCAACGATTGACAAGAAAATGTAAAAAACCAGTGAGAATAGTCTTCTCATGCTCGGAAATATGTAATTGCTTTTCAAAGTTTAATAGAAGTGCATTTATTTCCATAATATCGTTACCTCCAGAATGAAATATTTATAATAATACTACCATATTTATCATAAATACACAATAAGTGATGGATTTATAATTGAAAGGACTGAAAATTAAACAAAAAATATTGAAATGACAGGAAAAAAGAAGTATGCTTATTAAAACTGCTTTGGTTGACTTTTTATAGATGAGGTAAGAAAAAATGAAAAAATTTGTGAATTGTTCGAATCATCCTTCCAGGTTATGGTCGGTTATGCAAAGAGAGACAGCAGAAAAATATGGAGAAATAGTAGATGTACCTTTTCCGGCAGTGGCATGTGATCTGACGGATTCAGGTCTGGAAGAACTGGCAGAGCAGATAACAAGAGATATATTGGCATTGGAGCCGACGGCTGTTATGTGTATGGGCGAGTTTGTAGTCTGCTTTCGGATAGTTCAAAAGCTGAAAGCAAGAGGCATTAAAGTGTTAGCAAGCTGTTCAGAACGCAGAGCCACAGAACATGTGAAAGAGGATGGGACGGTACAAAAAGAGACACTATTTGTTTTTCAGGGATTTCGGGAATACTAATGAAATCAGGAGGAAAGTTATGAAAGCGGAATTACTGGATCAGCAGGTTCTGGCAATGTATGATGTGCGCGGGATTCAAAGCTACATTTTTAAAAGCAATGCAGCGAAAGAAATTGTAGGAGCCTCTGTGCTGGTAGAAAAAATTATCACAGAAGGATTGCGGGAATATGTGAGTATACAGAAGAAAAATTTGTCGACCTATATGATGGACTGGAAGAAAGATAATCCAAAGGCGTTTCTGGAAGACCAGGAAATCGAAATGCAGATTATGTTTATCGGTGGTGGAAATGCTTATGTATTATTTCGACATGGAAGAGAATGTGAGAAAGTAAATCGATTTCTGGCGAAATATCTATTGGATAGAACATATTCACTGAATTTAGCAGTAGCAGTGGTTTCTAAAACAGAGGATTACAAAAAGGATTATGATGCAATTAACAACAAGATGCGTGAGATCAAAGCAAGTATGCCGTTGAGCATGCCTGTGGGTGCAATGTCATTTATGGCAGTGGATACGATTACGGGCTATCCGTTAACGAGTAAGGATACAAAAGGCAACTATTATTCCACAGAGGCAAGCCTGAAAAGAGCCGCATTTCCTAAGATGGAAGATGAAAAACTTTTTGATAACATGATTACAGAAAAAGGGGATAGCAGTACCTTGGCAGTGTTTCATATTGATGGAAATAGTATGGGAAACACAATTCGGAATACGATGAAAGACATTAGGGGATATGAAGATGCAATTACAAAAATGCGGAAGTTATCTTTAAATATTTCTGGGAATTTTCGCCAGACAGTAGATGAAATGAAAGAATACATGGAGTTTTTGACTCCTCGGATAAAAGACACAAAAAAACACAAATTGTACAGAGAAATTATTGTTGCGGGAGATGATATTACTTTTGTATGCAATGCAAAACTTGCTATTCCGGCAGTGAAATTTTTCCTGGAGAATATCAGTAAAAAAGGTGATTTTTCAGCTTGTGGAGGAATTGCATTTTTTAATAGTCATTTTCCTTTTTCAGATGCGTATCAGGTGGCAGAAGCATGCTGCGATAATGCAAAGAAAAGAGCTAAACAGCCAGAATGTAAAGGTAAAGATGGAAGATATGATAAGATTGGCAATTTCTTGGATTATCAAATTTGTACAAATATTCGGGCGTCTGAACTTGATACGTACCGTGACAGACACTATACAGCAGACGGAAAAAAATTTATTTCCCGTCCATACTATGTTCCGTTTGAAAAGGATAACTGGAATATGAATGAGAAAAACGAGTGCTATGACATTGCTCAACTGATGAAGTGGATGATATATTTCGGGGGAAAAAAGATAAAGTCAAACTCTGAGGAACACTTATTGGCAAGAAGCAATGCGAAAAAACTTCGTGATGCCATTCCTATGGGGAACACAGAACTTGAAGGTATACTTTCCTTTCTGAAGTCGAGAGGATATACCGAATTGGAAAATCCGGAGAAGAATGCAGCAATCTGGTATGACGCATTAGAAATTATGGATTGGTATGTAGGGGAGGACGACAAATGCAATTGATAATCAGACTTCTTAGTGATCTTTGTACATGTTCTGGCGATACCCATAATAGTCTGGTAGATACGGATGTGGTATATGATGAAAATGGAATTCCTTATATTCCGGCAAAAAGAATAAAGGGGTGTATTCGGGAAGTGGCCCAGGAAATGGTGGAACTTGGTATTGCAGATGCAGAAATGCATGAAATATTTGGAAAAGAAGGACAACAAAATTCAGCTTTTTCTCTTTCGAATGCTTACATAGAAAATTATGAGAAAGTGAAAGCTGCTCTGAAAAAATGCCACCATGCAGAGCTGAAAAGTCCTCAGAATGTACTGAACCAATATACTTATATGCGGACGCAGACAGCAGTGAATTCAGAAACAGGTACTGCCCAGGAAAATTCCCTGAGAAGAATTCGGGTTGTGAAAAGAGGTCTGGTGTTTACGGCAGAATGTAACTGGAACAGAAAGGTATCTTTCCCGGAACTTCTTGGACAGGCAGTATCCCTTGTAAAACATATGGGAATGTCCAGGACAAGAGGGCTGGGGCTGGTGGAAATGGAACTAATCGGGTTGGATAAAGCGCAGAAAGAGACTTTGGAATCTGACAGATGGCAGCACGTACTCCTTGATCAAAACCAGCTTTATGATCATAACCAGATAAAATATACTGTTCGCCTGAGAAGTGCGATGATCTGTAAATCCACACAGGGGAATCAGGCAGTGACAGAAGATTATATTGCAGGCAGCAAGATTCTTGGCCTGATCGCCGGTGCCTTGAAGCCGGAAGGCTATAGTCGCCTTCTGGAAAGCGGCGAAGTAATCGTAACGAATGGTTATATCACAAACGGAGAAGAACGATGTGTGCCAGGACAGATTTCTTTGCAAAAGGTAAAGGATCAGCGTTACGACAGTAACGGAGAGATGAGAATAAAGGATATGCTTCTGACAGATCCGCTGGAAATCAGAGATAAGCAGATGACACCTGCAAATATCCGGTATATGGATCATACCGGTACTATAGAGGATGTGGAAACAGAGATCAGTTACCATCACCAGAGACCGTCAGACAAATCCGTAGGACGTGCGACCGGACTGGACGGTTCCAGTTTTTACCAGCTTGCAGCAATTTCGCCGGGGCAGAACTTCTGCGGATACATATATGCCGGCAGAGAACAGACAAAGCAGATCATAGAAGCTGTGGAAGCTATGGGTGAGGTACGTATGGGGTATGGACGTTCCAGTGAGTTTGGGGCGGTGGATTTTACACTGGATTCTGTAGAAAAAAGAGAAGAAGAACACAAAATAGTAAGGCGGGCAATTCTTACGCTGGGGGCAGATGTACTTCTGTATAACGACCAGGGAATGTTTACCACCGACGTTCGGGTTTTAGAAAAAGAATTATGCAAAATGACAGGATGCCGGGATCTTCATCTGGAAAAACCATATATCCAGTTTAATGCCATCGGCGGATACAATGTAACCTGGCAGCGAAGGAAACCAGCAGTATACGCACTGGCAAAAGGAAGCACCTTCCTTCTTCACTCAGAAAACGGATTTGATATGGGACTTTTGAATGGAAAGTTTGCAGGAGAACGTGTAACGGAAGGCTTTGGAGAACTTCTGGCAAAAGAACCGGCAGAAAGCTCTGATGTTGTGGTAAAAAAGGTGCGGGCAGAAAAACCGGCAGAAAGAATGGTAGAAATAATGTCACAGGATACCACTGGAATTCTGGACGGACTTCTTCAAAAAGAATTTGAAAAGAGGCTCGAGCAGGCTGTTCGGGAAAATTTGAAAAACGAAAACCTCTTTGACCAGAAACAAATGGATAACATGAATGCAGCAATAGCGAAGTTGAGAGTCCTTTTCGGAACAGAACATTCCTATGAAAACATGAAAAATGAGGTCAGAGAGATTGAAAAGGAAAGTAAAAACAGTTTGTGTACTTTCCTGATCGAGCGGATAGATCCGGAAGAAATCGGAAAACAGGTGGAAGCAGAGATGACAGAAGCCTATGGTAGCAGCTTTAAAAATAAACTGACAGAAGAAAGACTTTTTAAGAAGGTTTACCGTGCATATCTGGCAGAACTGAAATACTTCGTAAAGACAAATCAGAAGAAAGGAGACAACAAAGAATGAAAACAGTTATAAAACGGTTGGTTTTTTATATTCAAATCCAGCTGGAGTCTCCGCTGAATGTAGCATCTGGAGAAGATGAATGGACAGATGCCGATATACTCCTGGATTTCGATGGCAATCCATTTGTGCCAGGAAGCTCCCTTGCCGGTGCCATGCGTTCTTATATCGGGGAAAAGGACAATGAATGGGAGCTGTTTGGCTTTTCCAAAGACGATATAGAGGGAAAAATGAGCCCGCTTCTTATCTCAGATCTTGTATTTGACCAGGAGCCTGTGATCGGTGTGCGAGATGGAGTAGGGTTAAATGAAAAGAAAGTTGTAAAAGACGGCTGCAAATTCGATATGGAGATCCTGGAAACCGGTCTGAAGGGACATTTTTATCTGGAACTTGTTGTCAGGGAGGGGGATCTGGAAGAAGAGATGAAAAAGCAGCTTGCTATTGTGTTTCAGGGAATCCAGCAGGGAGAGATTCGTCTGGGACGTAAGAAAACCAGAGGTTTCGGAGCATTTAAGATCACCAGACTGTCAGTCAGAAGTTATGGCAAAGACAATTATCTGAAATATGCAGATGCCTATAAAGCTTCCACCTGGGAGAAAGCTTCCAATGAGCTGGAAAACTGGCTGCACACAGATTCGGATTCCAGAAGAATGATCCATATTGAAGTCCCTCTTGTGATGAAAGGCGGCATCAGTATCCGGCAGTATGCGGCAAAAAAGAATGAACCGGATTTTGTCCATATCACTTCAAACGGAGTGCCGGTGATCTCAGGTAGCAGCTTTGCAGGTGCAATCCGTCACCGGGTAGAACAGATTTTGGGAGAACTGGAAGCAGGCGGTACAAAATTACCTGTGAAGAAAAAAGAAATTCTGCAGATCATGTTTGGATACGTTGAGGAAACCGCTGGAAACCAGGCGACAGACGCAGGAGATGGAGCGAGACAGAGTGTAAATGCAGGCAGTGGCCACGCGTCCAATGTTGTGATCAGTGAGGCAAGAATTCTGGATGCCAGACCGCTTACTATGGTCCGTACTGGAATCAGCCGCTTCGAATCTGCTGTACACGATGGAGCTTTGTATAAGGAAAAAACTTATGTGGACGGACATTTTACCCTGAAAATTGCAGTGCAAAAAGGAAAACAGCCTGTGGATGCCAAATGGATGACAGGAATTCTTCTTCTGGCAGTGAATGACCTGCGGAACGGCTATCTGGCTGTGGGGGGACAAACGGCAGTAGGAAGAGGGGTTTTTGCCCCGGACACTTCTGAAGAGTATCCGAAAGGTGTGATTTTCATTGACGGAAAACCAAGACTGGAAAACCAATTCATCGCGGAAGCATTCAATTGTCTCTGCGCACATAAGAGGTGAAAAACATGGATCTGACAAGTATCCCGGAACGGGGAACACTATATGCGTTATACCTTGACAAGGTGAAGTATGAGAAATATAGTCGGAAGGAGCTTCTGGAAGACAAGCAACTAACGGAAAAACTTCTGGAGCTTCACTTATTTAATGATACCAGAGAGTATCGTTATATCAAGACCAGAAGTGGGGAAATAGAAACTCTGATCAGCGATGAGACTGTGGAACATGAGGACATTTACACGGAAAAAATAGTCACTCTGGGAAATAAAAAAGAAAAACCAGACAAAGATTCAGGGCTGGTAGAAGTAGTAAATTATATTACTTACGATGAAAACGACCTTATGCGGATCGAGAATTACAGATTGAAAGAGGTGAAATAAGATGGCAGATAAATTTATCAACCCATATAATTTTATCAATTTTCCGGCACAAAAGGCGAAAGCTTATACAGATACCGACCGCCACACCGGTGTGATAAAATACAGCATAACAACGGAATCACCTCTTTTTATACCAAATTCCAGTTCGGAATCAGCATTTAGTGAATCCACAAAGGTGGAGAATCATAAATCTTATGACTTTTTTTCCTATACGGAACTGGAGGCAGGAAAAACTTATGAGAATGAATATCATATTCCGGTAATTCCAGGCAGTGAGATGCGAGGTGTGGTGAGAAATGTTTATGAGACGTTAACGGATTCCTGCATGGGAGTGCTGAACAGTGAGGAATATCCGGTGAAACGGGCACCTGTCCGGTTTAAGCCTGCGCTTCTTTGTAGAAATAAGGAGGGGATGTTTGAACTAAGAGATGCTTTTTCAACGCCAGTGGGGGACAAGGCATTTAACGGCAAAAGTCCGATGGAATATAACAACTGGAGGAATGGTGATCTGATAGTCGGAAAGGGATATCTTCTGAAATGGGGAATGGGAGGCACCGGAAGTAAGGCGAAAAAAAGATACCATGCGTTTTCGGAGAAAAGTGCTCGTGCTGGTGAAGGCAGGTACAAGAAGAATATCGTTCTTTCCAGAGATGACGTAGAACGCAAGCTGTTTCCGGTGATTAGTTCCTATTTGTCTCAGCCGGCACTGCAAAAAAACAACAAAGATGCTTATATAGAGTACCGGAAGGATCTGGAGAACTTCTTTAAGGATAAAAAGAAACAGTATTTTCCTGTTAATTATTCCACGGTCGGAAAAAATCTGGTTTATTTATCTCCTGCAACAGTAACAAAGGAGGCATTTCATAACAGCCTCGGTATGCTTGCCGGAGAGTTTGCTTCATGCACAGAAAATTTCTGCCCGGCATGCGAATTGTTTGGTCACATTGGGAAAAATGGAGATTCCAGTGGTTCTAAGATACGATTTACAGATTTATACGTGACTGACAAGAGAAGGCCTGAGGAATATTATGAATTTAATAAAATCACTCTTCAGGCACTGGGCGGACCTAAACTTGGAAATACAGAATTTTACTTGAAGCAACCTGACGGAGCAACTTTCTGGACCTATGATTATCAGGTGGTAGATGGAAAGGTTATAGCGAAACCAGGTGAATTGCGTGGAAGAAAATTTTACTGGCATTCCAGAAATAGCAGGATTCTTAAAGCAGAGCCATCCAATTTTAATAAAACAGTAAGACCGGTGACAGGAAAAGTTACTTTTAGTGGAGACCTTTATTTTGAGGAGATTTCAAAAAAACAGCTAAATCAGCTGGTCTGGATCCTAAACAGTGGAAAAGAAAATCTGGGTCTGAAGCTTGGAAGCGCAAAACCATTGGGGATGGGAAGTATTGTCTGCAAGGTGCTTGAAGTGAAGGAACGAAGAATTGCGCTGAAGCATGGAAAATTGGAATATAAAGTTTCTCCTTTGACAACGGCTCTTACCTATGAACAGGCTGGTTTAAGTGTTCATGCCAAAAAAGAATTTTATAAAATAGCTGGTCTGGACAGTGTTCCGGAAAACATGGAAATCTCTTATCCGAAAGATATTGCCCAGAAAAACAAGGCGATTGAGAAAGGATATGAATGGTTTGTAAGAAATCGTGGCACTAATTCAGGAAAAAAGTTTGCATCAGAAAGAGAAGATATAAAGATCTACGCAAATCTTCCCAATATTCTTGATACAGATTTAGGCATGGCTTATAGTGGAAAGAAATGGCAGAATAATGGTAAGAATAATGATAGGAAGGGAAATCAATAACCATGCAGTTGGTCATACATATCGAGTTGGATGAGCCCCTTTTACTACCTGTAAATTATAATCATATTCTCCAGGCTGTTATTTATCGGTCTCTGGATATTATACCGGGCTATGCGGAATTCCTTCATGAAGGTGGATTCATGCGGGGCCAGAGGCAGTACAAAATGTTTCAATTCAGTCAGTTGAAAGGGGAATATCGAATTGAAAATAAGAAGATAACGTTTTTCTCAGAGGTTTCCTTTGAAGTGCGAAGTCCGGAACCTCTTCTGATCCGGCTTCTGGGAGAAGGCATATGGAATAAGGGCGTTACTTTCGGAAACCATGTGTATACAGATGTGGATTTGGAACTTTATGATTATACGGTGGAAGAAAGACAGCTTCTTATCAGAATGAAATCTCCGGTGACGGTATATGCCACAGATTTGAAAAGCGAAAAAACCTGGTATTTCAGTCCGGATGAAGAACCATTTTGCAAGATGATCAATGATAATTTCTACCGGAAATACCAGGCCTATTATGGAATAGCTCCTACGTCCGGAATACAGCTGGGAATCTGTGAAAACAGTATGCCGAAAAAGCTGGTAACTCGTTATAAGGGGACTTTTATTACTGCCTGGTATGGAACTTATAAACTAAGCGGAGAACGTAAATACCTGGACTTCTTGTACCAGACAGGTCTTGGGGCGAAAAACGCGCAGGGATTTGGAATGTTTGAAATACTTTAAAGAATTAAATTGGAAAAAGTCGGTCGATCTCATGCCTGAAATCATGAATTCCGCAAAATGGCGGAAATTTAAGGAAAATCAGGAATCTCAGAAAAACGATCGACCGACTTTTGTGATAAAATGGTTGCAAAAAAGAGAAAAATTTGATTTAATAGAATGTGAAAATAGCGGAAATGCTGATGTTGTACCTTACCTATGAGGAATTGAAACCATCCATGTAAATTGCGTGTTTCAGGCTCATTTTTTCCTGTTGTACCTTACCTATGAGGAATTGAAACTAAATATACCTGTTATAAGTAGTTAGTAATTTTTTCCCGTTGTACCTTACCTATGAGGAATTGAAACAAACTGGCAGCATCAAAGTGACGGAATTGATGATGGTTGTACCTTACCTATGAGGAATTGAAACAAGATGAATTGAATTATATTTTTTAGGTTTTGCTACAATTGTACCTTACCTATGAGAAATTGAATTATAAAACAAAGGTGTGAATTGAATGTACGTAATACTGGTATACGATATCCATCAGAAACGCGTTGGGAAAGCCTTGAAAATATGCCGGAAATATTTGATTCATATACAAAAGTCTGTATTTGAGGGAAATATTACAGAATCAAAATTGAAGGCGTTGAAAGAAGAATTAGGCCATCTTATTGATACACAAATGGATTCTGTCATCATTTATCATTTGGATTCGGTAAAGTATACAAAGAAGGAACAAATCGGTATCGTGCAGTCAACTTCTAACGTTATCTGAGGTGGATATGTTTACAATTGATGAAATGCTTTCGAAGAATAATCAGCGTCTGGCATTTGAACATTTCGCAACGAAAAATGATGGTTGCGGTCCAGACGGAATGCACGTTTCGGAATTGGAAAAGTACTGGAGAATGAATCATGACCAAATAATTTCGGATTTGAAGAATCAGGAATATCAGCCGGGAATCATCCTGATACGTGAGCATATGAATAAGACTGGAAAGCGCAGAAATATAGCCAGTTTGAACGTAATAGATCGATTTATTACACGGTTGCTATCCCAGAAACTGAACCGTTATTTAGCTCCCATATTTTGTGAAAATAGTTATGCATATCAGGATAGCAAAGGCGTAATGCCTGCTGTTCTCAAGGCAAAAGAATATGTAGAACTTGGAATGAGGCATGTAATTGAAATAGATTTGAAAAACTATTTTGATACAATTCCTTTGGAAAATTTGATTCCGGAAATTGAAAGATATATCACCGACGAAGCTGTTTTACATCTTATAAAGCAGTATTTGTTTTGCGATATATCCTTTGAAGGAAAAATTAGCAGAAAGATACAGGGAATTGTGCAGGGAAATGCCATCAGCCCCATTCTCAGTAATCTTTATTTAAATGATTTTGATAAAGAATTAGATGAAAGCAAATTATGTTGGATTCGTTATGCAGACAATATTTATGTTTACATGGATTCCTATGAAAAAGCTTTATTGGTATACAGCGAATTAACAGAAAGGCTGGAGCGAAGAAAGTTGACTGTCAACAAAGAAAAGAGTGGAGTTTTCGACGTAAGCACCAGAAGTATTTTAGGATATGATATTCTCATTCGAAACAAAAAGGTGGATGTTAGAAAGCATATTTATAAAAGTGTGAACCAATATTCGAACTGGCACGACAGTAGGCTTGAATTTATAAACGGAAGATATCATATTACGTCGGATGGAATTCTAAACCGCCAGGATTTTGGACTTCTTTTTGAAAACGAACAAAAGAAGCACTATATCCCGGTGGAAGTGTCGGATCAGCTTAATATATATGGGAATGTAACATTGGCATCAAATGTATTGCAGAGTTTTAGTAACAGGGAAATAAAGGTTTCTTTTTTCGATAAATATGGTCGCTTGATAGGTAGTTTTTTGCCGGAAAAAACAAAGAAATCTGCAGAAATAATCCTGGTGCAAAGCAAGAATTATTTAAATGAAGACGTAAGAATGGATACTGCGCGTAGGATGGAAATTGCAGGACTTCATAATATTCGTGCAAATTTACGATATTATGATAAGAAGCATAAGGGGGATTTCAAAGAAAAAGTTGATGCAATAAGCGGGTACATAGATGCGCTGAACCGTGCCCCTTCGGTAAATGATATGATGTTACTTGAAGCAAAGGCGCGGCAATTGTACTATACTTGTTTTAATCAAATATTGGAGACTTCAGATTTCCAATTTGAAAAACGGACGAAACGTCCTCCGAAGGATGCTATAAATGCTTGCATCAGCTTTGGAAATACGCTCTTATACAATTTATTCGTAAACATTATCTGGAAAAAAGGTCTGGATCCGAGATTCGGAGTGGTGCATGCATCAAATAAAAGAAACCAGAGCTTAAATCTCGACTTCGCGGATATTTTTAAACCGATTGTTATTGACCGGATCATTTTTACTATGATTAATAAAAAAATGTTAACGCTGCTTACTGATTTTGAAACATCCAATCAAGGTGTGTATTTATCGAGAGAAGGAAAGAATATTTTTCTGCAAATGTATGAGGAAAAGTTAAAGAGCAGGATTACGATAAAAGGGAAAGAAATGTCTTATTACCAATTACTGGAGAGCGAAGTTCAAAATTATAAGAATTTTATTTTGACTGGGGAAACGTATAAACCATACAAATATTATTAACGGGGAAACTTATGTTCCATAGCAAAAAGTCGGTCAGTCTCGTGGCTGAAATCATGAGTTCCACAAAATGGCTGAAATTCAAGGAAAATCAGGAATCTCAGAAAAACGATCGACCGACTTTTTCGATAAAATGGTTGCAAAAATGAGAAAAATCTGATTTAATAGAATCTGAAAACAGCGGAAATGCTGTTGTCGTACTTTACCTAAAAGGAATTGAAACATAGCATACCACTTGTAAATCAGGTTATTATAGAAAATGTCGTACTTTACCTAAAAGGAATTGAAACGATTCACATGCTTCGAAAACATACTCTCTGTTTTTTAGTCGTACTTTACCTAAAAGGAATTGAAACAATAGCTTTGTTTTACTATTCACGATAAATGAACGGGTCGTACTTTACCTAAAGGTGCTATATGGGGTCGGACCCCAATGTGGCACAGAAACTCTAATATAAAGATCAACCAGGTCAGAGCTTGGAAGCGGTGATGATATTGCTGCCTTTTTCTTTGCCATAACCATTCTTCTTTATTTTCTCTAAAAATGAGTACAAAAATAACACCGAACAAACTTTCTAATTGTTTGGTGCTCCAGAAAAAGGTAATATATCGTTTGGAGGGTTGTCCATTTTCTGGATGATCGATTGCCGCTCTGGTGCGCCAACACCGGGGCGGCTTTTCTTTTACGTGTGTCCAGCAAAGCTGGACTACACTTGCCGGTGTAAGTCCGGTCACGGTAATCGCCAGTGGGTCATTGGGGTCAGACCCCCTTACGATTTTCTTAAAGAAAAAGGATCAGAAATAAAAGAATCCTGAAGTGCCAGCTTCAGGATTCTCAAGTCCGTTAAGGTGGACTATTCCGTTTGGGCTAGTGCTGTCTGTCATTTCTG
>JAQXQS010000053.1 GCA_029101305.1 Clostridia bacterium
GTCATATCAGAACGGTTCTGAATCAGGGAGGCAACTGTCTCAATGTCTTCCTCAAACTGACAGATAATACGGATACCGGCAATATCCTCCACTTCTTCTTCCATTCGTTCCATGGGGATATGCTTGCGCTGCATTTTTTCCAGAATGCTGGATACGCTCTTTACACGGCCACTTACCTGTTCAATAGGGGAATACAGATCATTTCCCCTGTGTTCGCTGATAATATGTTCAAATTTGACGATTAATTCCTTGACCGCCAGCTCGTAGGGGCATAAAATGCTTCTCCATAACTGTATTTCCATATAAATCGCTCCTTACCGAATATGGGCAGCAAAACCAATGGTATGAATTACTGCAGATGGTTAGTGAAATGTGATTTGCCCATATGTTTAATCATTATAGCATATATTTCGAAAATTTGTTATCAATATGTATATTTTTTTGCGTTTTTCTTCATTGCCTGTAAAACATAATAGGGATTAACACTCAGTTCCTGTCCTTTTGTGGGAGTTATATAGATTCCAAGGTGAAGATGAACTGGGAATTTTCCAGAAGTACCTTCTTCCCCGTAGCCTGTATCGCCCATATAACCAAGGATCTGGCCTGCTTCCACATTTTCCCCGATCTGGAAATCCTTCTCATAAACTGCAAGGTGGGCATAATAGAAATAGCCTCCATGAGAGGAACGGATTCCAATGCGGTATCCGCCAAGAGGAAGCCATCCGATTTTTTCAACCACACCAGAGGTCATGGAGATCACAGGATAAAATCCGGATCTGGAAATTCTGCCAAAGAGATCGCACCCTTCATGCTTCCGGCTTCCACTGAAGTTCCGGTCAGCACCGAATGTGTCTTCGAAATAGATCTCTTTTGCGATTTCTCTTTCCTTTCTGGATGGAATGGGAAATGTTTCCAGGTCTTTCCAGATTGCCAGGTAACAGTTACATAAATCATAATACTCCTGTGGTTTGAAGCGTAAGTAAACCTGGTTATCCCAGGAAAGCTGCCTGGGATGGAAGTTTCCATTCAGCATACTGGTTGTCAGAAGATCGGCAAAGGCTCCATCGGAATATTCCTTTTCCGTTAGTTTCTGGTAAAGCTCAGGAATCAAAACCTGTTCGCGGAACGCTTCTGTAAAACAGGTGTCCGTTTTTAACAGGGAAGCCTGACCTCTTTGCCGGACAAAATCCTGAAGCAAAGTCAGCAGAAACAGAAGAAAAAGAAGAAGGAGCAGCTGTTTTCCGGTCTTTCTTTTCATGGCAATTCCTCTCTTACATTAATGGGAAAAGGGGAGCACTTTTTTACCCTCAGATAATATATGTAGAAATGAAAATAATAGAACAAAAAAATCAGCTGTATAAGGAATCTTTTTCCACATACAGCTGATAAAGATATTTGAAAAGCAAAATTTCAGGAATCAGTCTTTCAGATTTTTTAATACTTCCACCAGATATTCCCATATGCGTTTCACGGAACTCATATCCAGACGTTCTTCGTAGGTATGGATATCCAGAATATCCGGTCCAAGTGAAGTGCAGTCAAGCCCCTCCATTCTCTCGTAGAAAAGGCCACATTCAAGCCCGGCGTGGATGGCAACTACCTGGAGATCTTTATGGTACATTTCTTTGTAAACTTCCACCATTTTATCACGAAGTTTTGAATCTTTGCGGTATTCCCATGCAGGATAATCTCCTTCTGTATCATATTCCCCGCCAAGGAATTCTGTCAGATACTGAATCTTATGGGAAAGGGCTTCTTTGGCAGTACCTACTGAACTGCGGATACTTGTCTGCACAAATAATTCATCTCTGTACAGCTTCAGGATACCAGGATTGCAGGAGGTTTCCACAAGTCCATCAATCGTACCGCTCATTTTTTTAACACCAAAAGGGAGATTCATAAGATAAAAAATAACCTTTTCCTGGCTGGTCGGGTGAAGAACCTCAGCTTCAGTCTCTCCTTCATCTGTCACCTGGATGGTGATTCCTTCATCAGAGCCAGTGTATTCCTCACGGAATTCCTTTTGCATTTTTTCGGCCATGGACGTGATCTCGGAAATTTCTTCTGGCAAGGCAAGAAGTATTGCGGTACATTCTCTTGGAATCGCATTTTCTTTTTGTCCTCCCTCAAGCTCTTTCAATGCGTATCCGCAGACAGTACCAAGCTCATATAAGAACTGCCCCATAAGAATATTGGCACTCGCGCGGTTTTTATGGATTTCAGCGCCGGAATGTCCGCCTGTAAGGCCACAGATCCTGACAGACACCTGATGCCCTGCTGCTTCTACGCGCTGTACCGGAAGATAGGAATTGCCACTGACTCCGCCTGCACAGCTTACCCACAGGCGTCCCTCTTCTTCAGAGTCCAGATTGATCATTCTTCTGCCTTTCAGAACGCTGCAGTCAAAGCCATCAGCTCCAAGAAGACCAATCTCTTCATCAACTGTAAAAAGCACTTCTAATGCAGGATGGCATAAATCCTTGCTGTCAAGAATTGCCAGGCCATATGCAACGGCAATTCCATCATCTCCGCCAAGAGTGGTGCCTTCTGCTGATAAATAATCACCATTTACTTTAAGCTTCAGGCCTTCTGTAGCAAAATCATGCTCTACATCAGGACGCTTTTCGCAGACCATATCCATATGCCCCTGCAGGATCAGGG
>JAQXQS010000054.1 GCA_029101305.1 Clostridia bacterium
GAGCAGCGTAGCTGCGGAACAATCCGTGGTATCGAGTTAGTGTCAAAAGACCTTTTGACACTAACATCATTTTTATACATTCTAACTACACCATAACCTCCAATATCTGCAGGCTTTTAAATTTCTTGTCTGTATTTCCCGCCACATAGGGCTGTATATGATGTTCCAGCTCCCACAGGACTTCTTCTGTCACTGTAAAGCTGTACAGCTTCGTCATCGGCGCACTGACAATATACTGCATGGTATAAAGTGCAGCCGGGGAAATCCGCTTCGCTGTCCGTACCTCCTGGATGTCCGCCTTACGCAGACATCCCCCGTCCAGAATACCATGTGCCTCCTGGGAAAAATACAGGTTGCCTTCCCCGTCAGGCGCTTCCCCACAGTTTACACAGTGAAAAAGCTCCGGCATCAATCCCTGCTCCGTCATTGTACGAAGTTCAAAAACGCAGCGAACCAGCCGGTCATCCAGTTCCGGATTCAGAAGAGCCTTCACAGCAAGATAAAGAAGATTCATCATATTCTTTTCATCTGTGCCCTCTCTTCCGAAATAATCGGCAAGCTCCAGGAAATAGTATCCATAATAAACTCCCGGCTGCCTGGTGGCAAGCTCCACAAAATGATGGGTCACGGTCACCTGGTTCAGATTATAGCTGCTGCGTCCCTCATACAGAGTGAAATTCCCGAATACAAAAGGATTCGCCGCCGCCATAAAAGGACTGTTCTGACGTCTGGCACCTTTGGCAAAGGCAGAAATCTTCCCCCGTTCCCTGGTAAGAAGCACGATCCGCTTGTCATAATCCCCTACCGGCTGGGCCGAAAGCACAACGCCCTGTACCGTGATCAGATCACTCATTTTCAGATTTCCTTCTTATCGTAACCAAAGTTTTTGATCATAAAGTCACTGTCACGCCAGTCTTTTTTCACTTTTACCCAAAGCTTCAGATTCACCTTGGAATCCAGCATCCGCTCCAGCTCATATCTGGCGTTGCTGCCGATCTTTTTCAGCATGGCGCCGCCTTTTCCGATGATAATTCCCTTGTGAGAATCTCTCTCGCAGATAATAGTCGCTTCGATATCTATCATAGGATTTTTGCCAGGACGTTCCTTCATCTTGTCAATGGCTACTGCAATTCCGTGTGGAATCTCTGCATCCAGGGCATGAAGAGCTTTCTCACGGATCACCTCTGCTACGATCTGGCGCTGGGGCTGATCCGTTACGGTGTCCTCATCATAGAACATTGGTCCATAAGGCAGATATTTCAAGATACTGTCGATAATATCATCTGTATTCTGTCCACGAAGGGCTGAGCATGGAATAATCTCGGCAAAATCGCAGATCTTGCGGTATGTGTCAATCGCCGGAAGAATCTCCTCTTTTTTCACGGTATCGATCTTATTGATGATCAGGATAACCGGCACACCAACGCCCTGCAGCTGCTCTGCAATATGGCGCTCTCCTGCGCCGATAAAGGTAGATGGCTCAACCAGCCACATAATAGCGTCAACCTCTTTCAGGGTACGCTCTGCAACAGCTACCATGTACTCTCCAAGCTTGTTTTTCGCCTTGTGGATACCAGGGGTGTCCAGAAAAACGATCTGTCCCTTATCACAGGTATAAACGGTCTGGATACGGTTTCTGGTAGTCTGGGGTTTCTTGGATGTGATAGCGATCTTCTGGCCGATCAGATGGTTCATCAGGGTAGATTTGCCAACGTTCGGGCGGCCGATGATAGCCACAAATCCGGATTTAAAATCTGGTTTCATTTATTATATCCTCATTCTTTCTTATATCTTCAGCAGCTTACCAGCGGCTTCGTCTCCATAAATACGTCTTTGTCCTTCTCAATGGCGCTCTCACTTCCCACCACGCAAAGCTGGTCGTCGGAAAGTACCGCTTCGATCAGCGGTGCCAGTGCATGAATATCTTCTACAGTCGCATTCAGGATCTGGTCACGCTCTTTCTGCATCATCTCTACGGTAAGGCCGCGGAAATATGCCATTCTGCCAAGTGCGCCCTGGGTCTGTGGAGTACGCGGCACATCTTTTCCACTGATGGTTCCGATGATATATTTGGTCATTTCCCGCTCATCTGCTGCAAAAGTACGCACATATTCCAGTACCCCCTGGTATACATCCAGAGTACGGCGAAGATGAGGATCCCTGTAGGAAACGAAGAAACTCTCTCCGCTTCTCTTAAAGCCGCTCATACATCCATATGCGCCGCCTTTTACGCGGAGATTGATCCACAGGTAATCATAACTTAAAGCCACCTTCAGAATCTCCAGCGCACCAGTGTAAGTAAAACCTTTCTTTACAAAATTACCGGTTCTGGCCACATACTGAACCTGACCGGAGGTCTTGAATCCTTCGTTCTTTTTCTCACAGGTTATGGAAACTTCTGGAACCTGGCAGGAGCACTCTGGCAGGCTCTTCTTCAAAGCAGCAAAAAGAGTTCTCATCTGCTCCACCGATTCTCTCTCTCCTGTGTAGCTTACCATAAACGTATCCGGGCGGATGATCTCTGCCATCGCATTCTGCAGTCCGGCCACGATCTCACCCTTTTTCTCCTGGAAATTCTTCTCCAGGTCTTCAATAAATTTATAATAACCAACACCTGCCATTTCATCCTGATAGCGTGCCATCGGGGAACCATAGGAAGCACCGCGCAGCACTGCTGTCTGGTGGCCTGCCCCGATCAGGGAAGCCTGACCTCTTGATTTGATCTCGCAGATGATCTCATACAGACGCTTGGTATCTGTGATTTTGGACGTATTCAGAATCTCCTCCATCATCTGGAAAAGGAAATCCATCTGGGAATACAGCGCTTTGCCGCGGATGGTGAACATGGTACGGAATGCTTCCGGATCATTGGCCTTGTCAAATACATCCACACCGCACTGGATGCCACCGGTTCTGGCATTGGTCTCATTAAACAGCTGTCCGTATGTGTAATTCTCTGTATCCACATAGCCAAGAACCGCTTTCAGAAGGCCAAGATAATGTACCTTCTCCACTGCCAGGTCTTTGATCTCAAACATCACGTTCACATAACCGATTCCATTGGTGCACACATCCTGGTACAAAAACAGGCTGTCATCCACCTGAAGCTCCTCATTGGAAAAGCCATTGACCTCTTTGCGGATATCAGAACGCTTCAGCATCGGAATACATTTCAGATTCTCCGGGTCTTCCTCAGACTCCTGATAAGCCTCCAGTGCTTTGGTCTTTCTCACCATTTCCTCCAGCTGCTCATCGGAAAGACTGCTTCTGTAAGCCTCCAGCTTATCTGCCAGTGCTTTCTCTCTTTGAGCTGCAAGACCGCGCTTCGGCACAAGGGTAAGGATCAGGCCATGTGTATTATCCAGAAGCCATTTCTGGATCAGCTCCTCGAAATAGCCCTCGTTTACTTTCTTTTTCAGTTCGTCATAGATTGCCAGAAGCTTCACCTGGGAAAATACATTCTCATCATCAAACATCCAGTTTCCTATGATGTCAAGACCATACATCAGTCCCTTCGGGTAAGAGCCGAAATCTGCCTCTCTGTAACGGAACTCCATATAGTTGATTCCGGCAAGAACTGCTTTCTTATCAATTCCATTCTTCACAATGTCCTGAAGGCTGCTGCGGATAATGGACAGAAACTGCTCCTTCTGGCTGGTCTTCGCCCCTTTTGCCACAATGGAAAAGAATGGCTGTAAAATTCCATCGCTGTAATCCCCATAAATGTCCTTACCGATTCCGGCATCCAGAAGGGCCTGCTTCACCGGCGCGCCAGGTGCGCTGAGCAGTGCATAATCCAGCACATCAAAGGCTACCCCAAGGGTGCTGTCCATGGCATCTCCCACAACCATATTGTAGGAAAAATAGGTATTGTCCTCTTCTTCCTCATTCTCTGCAACCGGGTATGCAATTTCCAGATCTTTCACCTGGGAAAATGCAGCCTGTCTGGGAATCGCAGAATCCACATCCAGGGCATCAAACGCCGACAGATATTTCTCATCGATAAAACGAAGCTTCTCCTCCATATCCATATTCCCATACATGTAAATGTAGCTGTTGGACGGATGGTAATAAGTACGGTGGAAGTCCAGGAATTCCTCATAGGAAAGCTCCGGGATGTTCTCCGGATTACCGCCGGATTCCACACCGTAGGTATTATCCGGGAAAAGATTGTTCATGATCTCCCGCTCCAGCACCTCGTCTGGGGAAGAAAATGCCCCTTTCATCTCATTATATACCACGCCATTGTATGTGAGGGGGCCTTCCTTCTGCTCCAGATGATAGTTCCAGCCCTCCTGGCGGAAAATCTCCTCTTTCTGATAGATATTCGGGTAAAAAACAGCGTCCAGATATACGTGCATCAGGTTCTGGAAGTCCTGGTCATTGCAGCTTGCCACCGGATAACAGGTCTTGTCCGGGTAAGTCATGGCATTCAGGAAGGTATTCAGAGAGCCCTTTACCAGCTCTACAAATGGATCCTTCAGCGGAAACTTGCGGGAGCCGCACAGAACACTGTGCTCCAGAATATGTGGAACACCGGTGCTGTTCTTCGGCGTAGTGCGAAAGGCAATGGAAAATACCTTATTCTCATCATCATTCTCAATCAGGACCAGTCTGGCCCCGGTCTTCTTGTGGCGAAGCAGATATCCGGTGGAATGGATGTCTGTCAGATTCTCTTGTTTCACAATCTCGTATGCAGGAATGTTCTCTTTGTTCATTTTTTCCTCCAAAAACCTCAGGCTTATCCGCCAGATATCGGCAAATCTCCTGAAATTACTTTTATTTTCTAGCATATCCAGGCTCTCGCAAAGTATGCCTGAACTTCATTCGTAACGTTTATTATAACATTGTGTAGCTTGCCAGTGCAATAGACTTAGGCGGGAAATTTTCCCACATAAGGAAAAGGGTTCAGCATTAATGCCAAACCCCAAATTATAAACGAAAGACGCCTCTGCGGGCGAACCTTGTAGATTCCATGCCGCAGAGGTGTCTTAAATTATTTACTTGTGATTACTTAATTTTCTTTTTTCCGGCGGCGTCTTGTAGTCTCTTCGATTGCAAGTGCTGCAATAAAGAGTAATGCCATATAGAAGCCGATCGGAGTGTCATCACCAGTCTTCACACCAGTTGATGTGGTCGGTGTAGGAGTCGGTGTCTCCTCCGGAGTTACCGTAGGTGTTGCTTCCGGTTTCTCCTGGTTGGTAATCTTGATGTCCTTATTCAGATTATTTTCATCAAAATATACCGTTCCATTTTCACTGATGTTTACTGCATATGCAAATGTATCTTCGTCAACCGGTTTTCCATCTGCATCTGTCTCAGCTACATACAGAGTGAAGGAATCTCCTGGCATTACCACTGCCTGAACACTTGCGGAAACAGTAGAACCGCCTGCAAGATCAAGTGCCAGTACATTGAACTCTGTTCTTGTGGAAAGAGTTGTGCACTCTTTGTCATCGAAAATACCTGCATAGAATACTTCGTCACTGTCCAGAGCATTTCCGTCTGCACCAAGAAGTTCTTTGGTTACAGTAAGAGTAGCGATCTTGTAGAATCCATCCGGCCATTCGCTGAACTGGTTCTCGAATGTGATACTGCTCTTTGCGCCATCTTCTGTTACTGTGATTTCTTTGCCCTGTGGATAAGCTGGTGTATAAACTTTTCCGTCTGGTGTCACGCCTGATTCGATTGCATTTCCATCTGCATCTGTCTCACTTACATAGTAGGTTCTTCCAAGATCCAGACCTGTAAATTCAACTGTAGAAGAAGATGCATTCTTAAATTCAAGTGCCTTTACATCAGAAGCCAGAATGGTGCATTCCGGATCTGCGAAAAGTGCCGCATAGAAGGTCATGTCTGTTGCACCAGCCAGTTCATCATTCAGCTTCAGTTCCTTGGTGATCTCAATTGCTGCTGTAGCACTCTTGGTCATCGCATCCTGCATCTCAACTGCATTCTTGGTATCATCTGCATCTACTGTAAAGGTGATCGGATCTGCAATCTCATAACCCTTAGGTGCCTCGGTCTCAACCAACTTATAAGTAGCTCCAAGAACCAGCTTCGCTGCGATCATATGCGGTGTGCCATCGGAGGTCCACTCTTCGACAACCTTGTCTTCTTTGTCCACAACCTGAAGTTTCGCTCCTGCAAGAGCTTTCTTACTGGTGTCATCAACTTTACTGATGGTTACTTTGGTCGTGTCATTGACAAACTTCATTGCTGTTTCGGTGTAATCTTCACCATTTACCTTGGTTGTCAGTTTCAGGGAACCATCCCGGTTATCTGTTACATCTACAGTTACTGTATAAACAGTCTTGTCATAAATGTAGGTATCTGCCTCTTCCGGAACCTTCTCATTTACGGTGTAGGTAAAGGTCTTGCCTGCTGCTTTCTCATCATAGGAAAGCTTGCTAAAGGTGATCACACCCTTTTCATCATTTTCAACAGTTTCAATTACGTTACCATCTGCATCCTTCAGTTCAAACTGGAAGGTTCCAAGTTTGTCACTGTCTGACTTCATAGCTTTCAGGGCTTTCAGTTCAAGGGCTGCGGAAGCTGTATAAATATTAGTAAAATCAAGTTTGTCTTTATCAGCACCTTCTACCTTTGCTTCGAGTGCACCTTTCGTGTTATCTGTTACAGTTACTTTGATCTGATATTCCTGCTTGTTTTCTGCAAATCCGTCCTGGGATGCCAGTGCCCGTTCCCGTACCACATAGTATTTCGTGCATGGTTCTTTATACCGGATCTCCTCGAAACTA
>JAQXQS010000055.1 GCA_029101305.1 Clostridia bacterium
CAGCTGTAAATCTGCTTTGCGCGGAAAGGCTTTTCCCCTAATCCGGTCATCAGTTCTTTCAGCTCTTCTTTATTCATTGACTTAATATCTGTCATATTTTTATTTCCTATTTTTCTGAAATTTCCTATTTTCTTCTGAATTTTGCAATAAAGAATCCGTCTGTCTTATGTACTCCCGGAAGAAGCTGCAGATATCCAAGTGCTGTAGTCTCTGAATGAAGCTCTTCTGGAAGATAAGGATCCAGACTTTCCAGCTTAAACGGATAATTATTCAGAAACCACATCATATTCTCTTCATTTTCCTCTTTTGCGATCGTACAGGTGCTGAATACAAGCTCGCCTCTTGGCTTCACATAATTGGCTGCACGATCCAAGATCGTCCTCTGTAAGATCACAATTTCGTCCTGCTTCTGGGGTGTCACGCGATATTTGATCTCCGGTTTCTTACCGATCACTCCATACCCGGAACAGGGCACATCTGCGATCACAATATCTGCCAGCAGCTCTGAATCCTGGTCAAAAACAGTTGCATCCTGAACTCTGGCCTGTACATTAATCGAATTGGTACGCTGGATATTCTCCTCAATAAGATTCACCTTATACTGGCTTACATCTCTTGCATCTACAGTGCCAAAGCCTTCCATCTTGTCTCCCATATGAAGGCTTTTCCCACCAGGTGCTGCACACACATCAATGACATAATCCCCTTTTTTCGGATTCGCCACTTCCGCAACCAGCATGGAGCTCACATCCTGAACCACAATCTGGCCTTTGATAAATGCATCCAGGGCAAGAATATGGTTAAAATCTGAAATGCTGTATGCATAAGGAAGATATGGTGCAGGTTCCACCTGGACCCCCTGGCTTTCAAGGCTCTTCACAATGTCTTCTTTGGAATTCAGATAGGTACGGCAGCGGATAGTAAGAGGATGCTCCGTAAGAAAATCTGCAAGGATTTTCTCTGTGGTTTCCTCACCATATGCCTCCAGCCATCTATTCACCAGCACCTCAGGCATGGAATATTTTACAGAAAGATACTTCAGCAGGTCATCCTCTTTTTTTGGGAATTGTACCTTGTCCATTTCCCGCACAATTGTCCTAAGGACACCATTTACAAATGGCTTAAGATTATAAAAGCCCTTTCTTTGTGCCAGCTTCACGGCCTCATTACACACCGCACTGTCCGGCACGCTATCCATATATTTCAGCTGGTACACAGCACTTCTTAATATTTCCCGGATCGCAGGCTTCATTTTATCCACCGTTACCTTGGAAAAAGAATTGATGATATAATCAATCTGAATCCGGTATTCCAATGTTCCCTCACACACACGGGTAATAAATGCCCGATCCTGTTTCGGAAGGAACTGGTATTTGGAAAGGGCATTCCGGATAGCCACATGGCTATGCTCCCCCTCTTCAATTTCAAGCAAAATTTCCAGGATCATCTCCCTGGAATTAATTCCATTAATCATCCCGTCTTCTACCTCCGGAAAGTATGATCAGTCTCAAAAGCTGTAAAATAGAGGACGCCAGGGCAGCTACATAAGTAAGGGCAGCTGCTGTAAGGACTTTCTTCGCCCCTGCATTTTCTTCATGACTTAAGATTCCGGTGCTTTCCAGCATTTTTAAGGCTCTGGAAGAAGCATTAAATTCCACCGGAAGTGTTACCAGCTGAAACAGAACTGCAAGTGAAAACAACACAATTCCTGCAGTCGTAAGTGCTGGAATGGACATGATCAGCCCCAGTATAAAAATAGGCCAGGAAAGAGAAGAACCGATATTTGCCAGCGGAACGATCGCAGAACGGATATTCAGCGGTGCATAGTTTATATTGTGCTGGATCGCATGCCCGCATTCATGGGCTGCCACACACACAGCAGCCACTGAAGTTCTTCCGTACACATCCTGGGAAAGTGCCAGTTTTTTAGTTCTTGGATCATAGTGGTCTGTAAGACTTCCGGAAATCGGAACAATTGTCACATCATAAATTCCGGTAGCACTTAAAATCCTCTGGGCGGTCTGCGCTCCTGTAAGTCCGGAATGACTGCGTACCTGCTGGTAACGGGCAAAAGTGCTTTTCATCTTTCCAGATGCCGCAAGGGCCAGCAACATTCCAATAATCAGCAAAACATAAGTAGGATCAAAATAAAATCCATAAGGATATCCATACCCGTATCCGTACATACGATCACTCCTTTTTGTCCGTAAATCTGCTTCCGGTTTCTATATGGCATCCGCGAAGGAATGCATCTGCATCCATTCTCTTCTTTCCCTCCAGCTGTACCTGGGAAAGTACCAGAATACCCTCACTGCAAGCCACATAAATTCCTTTTTTGTCTGTTTTCACAACCGTTCCGGGCTCTGCTGACTGCACCTCCAGATTTTCCAGGTCTTCGCTGCCAGCTACAAAGCTCTCCCACACCTTCAGTGTCTTCCCATTCCAGAAAGTAAAAGCGCTTGGCCACGGATTTAATCCCCGTACCAGTCTTTCCAGCTCCACTGCTGATTTCTGGAAATTCATAAGTCCCATCTGTTTGGTGATCATGCCAGCATAAGGAGTCGGACTTTCTTCCGGCTGCTTTTCATAAACAGCTGTACCGTCAAAAATACGGGGCAGAGTCTCAATGAGAAGCTTCGCTCCAGCCTCCGCCAGTTTATCAAAAAGACTTCCCCCTGTCTCATCTGCTGCAAGAGGTACCACGATTTTGGAAATCATATCTCCAGTATCAAGGCCTGTGCCCATCCTCATGATCGTTACCCCGGATTCCTTTTCCCCGTCAATAACAGCCTGCTGGATAGGAGCCGCACCGCGGTATTTCGGAAGCAGAGAGGCATGGATATTAATACAGCCATACTTTGGAAGCTCCAGAATACTCTTCGGGATGATCTGGCCAAAAGCGGCCACAACAATAATATCCGGATTCAATGCTTTCAGGGTTTCCTGAAATTCCGGCTCCCGCACCTTCACCGGCTGATAAACGTCAAAGCCATGCCGGATAGCCTCTTCCTTTACAGGCGTCGGCAGCATGGTTTTTCCACGGCCCTTTGGTTTATCCGGCTGTGTCACAACGCCTGCGACTTCATACCCGGCTTCTGCCAGGGCTCGAAGAGGGTTTACCGCAAAATCCGGTGTTCCCATATAAACAATTTTCATTTAATCTTCTTCCTCCTCGTTATCGTAGCTTACATGATGTAATTCCCCCTCAACCAGGCGGGTATACATTTTTCCATCCAGATGAT
Source organism: Clostridia bacterium (assembly GCA_029101305.1). Lineage (GTDB taxonomy): Bacteria > Bacillota > Clostridia > Lachnospirales > Lachnospiraceae > Blautia_A. The sequence continues at coordinate 3,243 of JAQXQS010000055.1, forward strand.
CGATCTCATGGCAGAATGCGCGGGCAAGAAGACCCTCTCCTTCATAGATCTGCTCTTTCATATCCATATCAAGAGCTTTCACTTTTACATAATTGGGACGGGTAACCTGACCGGACATTCCCGGAACACTTAAGCATCCCTCTTCACCAGTCTGCTCTCCGGAGGTCATAAGGATTTCCGGATTGATCAGGATCAGCGGACCATCTCCGACATCAATCACTACGATTCTCTTTAAAATACCAACCTGAGGAGCTGCAAGACCAACTCCGCATGCATCATACATAGTTTCCAGCATATCTCCTACCAGATCCTTGGTACGCTTATCGATTTTCTCTACTGGTCTGCAGACCTTCTCCAAAACGGAATCTCCCTCTGTTCTGATTGTTCTAAGTGCCATTTTTTCGTTATCTCCTTTTATCTTTTCTCTTTGATGATGTCAGGGGCAAAAGCTTTATCCCGCAAACAGGAACAGCTTTCTGACTTTTTGCCCTGTCATCATTTTGATCATGAAAAATCAAATTGTATATTTACCTTTCTGAAGCCGGAATTAATCTCAATGTATTTCTCCATCCTGTCCTTGATCCAGACAAGCAAGTCATAGTTCCCATGCTTCAAGTAGATTACTCTTCTGTATACGTCCTTTACTTTTCCCACAGACGCCGGGGCCGGACCGATCATGTGAAGATCTTTCCCCCCATAAAGCTTACCTGTAAACAGACTAAGGTAATGCATCGCCGTCTCAAGAAGCTTCTCATCTTCTGACGCCCCAAGTACTGCCATCATATGAGCTGCCGGTGGATAATCCATCAGAAGACGGTATCCCATTTCCTCTTCGTAAAATGCTTCGTAATCCTGCTTTGCTGCAGTCTGGATGCTGTAATGCTCCGGATTGTAGGTCTGGATCAGAGCATGACCTTTCTTTCTTCCTCTTCCGGAACGGCCTACCGCCTGTGTAAGCAGCTGGAAAGTCCGCTCCCCGCTGTGGTAATCATCGGCATTCAGGGATAAATCTGCCGCAATAACTCCCACAAGGGTTACATCTGGAAAATCATGTCCCTTAACGATCATCTGGGTTCCAATAAGAATATCTGCCTCATGTCTGGAAAAAGCGGACAAAATCTTTTCATAGCTTCCTTTTGCCCTGGTAGTGTCATAATCCATCCTAAGGATCTTCGCCCCTGGAAATTCTTTCTCCACCACCTGCTGGATCTGCTGGGTTCCTGCTTTGAATCCTCCAATATAAGGGGAGGAGCAGACAGGGCATTTATCTGGCTTCACAGTTTCATATCCGCAGTAATGACAGATTAGTCTCCTGCCGTTATGCTCACTTAAAGACACATCACAATGCGGGCATTTCATCACATGTCCGCAGGACCGGCAGGATACAAATCCTGCATAACCGCGACGGTTCAGAAACAGCATAGCCTGCTCTCCCTTTTCCAGACATTTTCCCATATCCGCTTTCAGTTCCAGGCTTAGGGCCAGGCGGTTCCCTTTCTTTAATTGTTCCCTCATATCAATAATTGATACTTCTGGAAGAGGCCGTTCTTCAAACCGCGCTTCTAGTTTCACCAGCGCATATTCTCCTTCTTTCGCCCGGTAATAGGCTTCCATGGAAGGTGTAGCAGAACCAAGCACTACCTTCGCACCTTCCATCCTGGCTCTGTGAATGGCCGTCTCCCTTGCGTGGTACCTGGGACTGTTTTCGCTTTTATAAGAAGCTTCATGTTCCTCATCAATAATGATCAGTCCCAGCTTTCCAAAGGGCGTAAAAAGTGCTGAACGGGGACCTACCATCACCTGAAGTTCCCCCTGCTTTGCCCTTTTGAACTGGTCATACCGTTCTCCCTGGGAAAGCCTGGAATTGATCACAGATACCTTGTCTCCAAAGCGGCCATAAAACCGCCTTACCATCTGGTAAGTCAGGGCAATTTCCGGAATCAGCACGATTGCCTGTTTTCCTTCCTTTATTACCCTGTCGATCAATTCCATGTATACCTGGGTTTTTCCGCTGCCCGTAACTCCATGGAGAAGAACCGGTCTAGGATCATTCCTTTCCCATTCTGATAAGATCTGTACTACCGCTTCCTGCTGCGGCTGGCTTAAAGTGTCCAAAGCCGCATGGGGAATGCTCTCCGCATCCTGTATCGCACTTCTGTATATCACATCCGTATCAACAGAAGCAATCTTCTGTTCTTCAAAATATTTCAGGACAGAAGCCGTAGTCCCAAGCTCTTTTCCCGCCCAGGCTGTCTCCAGTTTCCCATCTTCTTTCTGCAAAAGCGCTTCCAAAAGACGGATACGTGCCTTATAACGGGTCTGTTTCATATCTTGCAGAAGTTTTTCCCCATCCTCCCTGGAAATAAGAAGGGTTATCCACCGTTTCTCCTGGGCTTTCATCTTTTTTTGGATGGGAAGCACTGTTCTCAGCGCCTGGATCATGGTGGAACCATAGTGCTCTTTCATCCACCCCGCCAGGGCGATCAATCGGGATTCTGTAGTTTCCTGGTCATTTTCAATTCCTGCAATGGATTTTATCTGAATTCCTGTCACCTTGGGTTCCCCGGAAATCCCAGTCACATACCCCTTGCGCAAATGATTTCCACGCCCAAACGGAATGGAAACCACCATTCCCACCTGAATCTGATCCTTCAGATTTTCCGGAACCAGATACTGGAAACTTTTGTCCAGCTTCTCGTGGGAAATATCTACAATAATATCTGCATATGTCATGTTTTACTTTCCAGCAAGAATATCTGCGATCAGCACACGCTCATCCATGGGATATTTCCTGCCTTTGATTTCCTGGTAATCCTCATGACCCTTTCCGGCAAGCACTACAATATCCCCAGGCTCTCCATGGTGAATCGCATAGGCGATTGCTTCCTTGCGGTCTGGAATTTCCACATATTTGCCCTCTGTTTTTGCCATGCCCACTTTAATATCATCAATGATTGCCTGTGGCTCCTCATCTCGCGGATTATCAGATGTAATGATCGTAAGATCCGCCAGACGTCCGGAAACTTCTCCCATCTCATAACGGCGGAGTCTGGAACGGTTTCCGCCGCAGCCAAACAGACATACCAATCTGTGTGGATGATACTCCCGCAAAGTGGTAAGAAGGCTCTCCAGTGCCATTGCATTATGTGCATAGTCAATCATCAAAGTAAACTCATCGGATACCTTCACCATCTCAATACGGCCTTTCACTTTCGCCACCTTTAAAGCTTTCAGGATATTCTCCTGGGAAACCTTGAAGTGGCGGCAGATTGCAATCGCTGTAAGAGAGTTATAGATACTGAATTTGCCTGGAATGTCGATTTCCACAGGGAAATCCATAAGACCCTTCAAATGATAGGAAATTCCAAGATAGCCCTTTCCACCTATCAGCTTAGCATCCTCTGCACGAAGATCTGCTTCTTTGGAAAAGCCATAAGTCTCAAGAGTACAGGTATGTCCTTCAATAATTCTGTCAAAATGCTCGTCATCCCGGTTTACAATGCCCACACGGCACTGTTTCAACAGCATGGATTTGCAGGCCAGATAATGGTCAAAATCCTTATGTTCATTAGGACCGATGTGATCTGGCTCAATATTTGTAAAAATTCCAAAATCAAATACAAATCCCTGGGTACGGTAAAGCATCAGTCCCTGGGAAGAAACCTCCATCACCACGCAGTCACAGCCAGCTTCCACCATTTCGTGGAAATACTCCTGTACCACATAGGATTCCGGAGTCGTATTAGAAGCCGGAATCACCTTATCTCCAATGATCGCCTCGATGGTTCCGATCAGTCCAACCTTGTATCCGGCATTTTCCAAAATGGATTTTACCATATAAGTGGTCGTGGTCTTACCTTTGGTTCCTGTAATTCCAATGGTTTTCAGCTTCTCTGCCGGATGTCCGAACCATGCTGCTGCAATAAATGCCATGGCATATCTGGTATCTGCAACTTTAATCACAGTAACATCAGAAGGTGCAGAAGCATCCTCCTCTACAACCAGAACTTTTGCCCCCTTGGCTACCACATCCGGAATAAATTTATGACCATCTACAACAGCGCCTCTGATACAAATGAACAGCGAACCTTCTGTTACTTTTCTGGAATCATAAACAACACCAGTGACTTCCTGCTCTGTGCTACCCTGTACGCAGGTGTATTCTAACTTCTCTAATAAGGATGATAATTTCATAAATATATGCCTCCTTTTACAACAACGCATACTCTTTTATAGAATAGCACACACAGAATTTCTTTTCAATCTTTCCTTCTAAAAAACATACGTCTGGCTGACAGTGCAGAAAGGAAAAAGGAAAGCAGGATCAGCACCTGAAACACCTCTTTATGTGAACAGTCTCCTGTTTTCACGGATGTAACAGAGGTGCCTATGCTGCCATCACTGCCGGATTTTCCTGTACCGTCTCCCACATTTTCTGTCTTTTGGGATTCGACCCTGACCGTTGCCTGATCCCGCACTGCACTTTCTTCTCCGGTCTCATCTGTCACTACGATAATCTGATTAACCAGATCCTGGTCTTCAAGTTCCTTTGGAAGTACAACCTTTGCTTTTAAATTCACACAACCGCCTGGAACGATTTCCGGAATCTTCGCCTGGGTCTTACTCCTATTCAGAGTGACCCCCTCCTGTTCCAGAAAAGTGGCCGTTACACCTGCAAGTCCGAAACGTTCTGTAGTGATCACAGAATGAAGGGTCTGTTCCCCGGTATTGTGAATGCTGATCTGATAGGTTATGGTATCTCCCGGGCTGGCACTTTCACAGTCCGCCGTTTTCTTCACGGAAAAAGAGGCTTTAAGCGGATGGATCACCAGCTGTGTACTGGATGATTTTTCGATTAAAACGGGATTTTCCGTTTGGGCCGCAACTGCCAGTTTCAGGTCACCGTTCTTCGTTACTGCCGGGTCCAGATAAAAAGTAACCTTTCTTTTTTCTCCTGCTGACAGACTTTCTAACACCGCACTATCCCCGGAAATTTCCAGACCAGGCTCTTTTTCCCACACAGGTACTGCTTCCATTTCTTCTGTTTCTTCAGCCTCTTCCACTTGTGCTTTCAGGGAAATCCCATAAACCGGGACTTGTCCACAGTTTATCAGATCTACATCCATATAGATCCGTTCTCCAGCTCGGTGTGTCTCTTCCCGCGGATTCATCTCAACATTAAAATCCATATCAGCCGCTGGTATTTCCAATGTCTTCGAAGATGATCTGCATAAAATCTCCTTTTCATTTCCACACTTTTTCACAATATAGATGCCGCCTCCATTTTCCTCGTTCCAGGCATCATTAACATGCAGGATATCCTGGCAGACCGGGACCGTTCTGTTTTGAGCCGGAAACCGGTATTCTTCCCGCAATGTAACTGGAATAACCAGCTGTTTTCCCGCCTCACCAGGATTGATCTTCCATCTGAATCCGGTAATCGTGCTCGATCGTCCATCTGCAGTATTTACAGGAAGCTCCTCTTTCAGACAACCCTCTGGCATTACCAGTGTAGCATCTGGCTGGAAATATTCCGAAAGCCACACTACTAATTCATAGGATGTGGGAACCGATGTACTTTCCACCTCGAGAGCTTCCAAGGAAATAATTTCCTCTACGTGATCAGAAAATCCATTCTGTAAATCTACCGCATCTCCAGCTGTGCTTCCAATGCTTTCTCTTTCTGTATTGGAGGGTTCACTTTCCCATACAAGTGTCTCCAGTCCATATGCATTTACCGAAACCTCTGCCTTAAATTGCTCCATTTCTTTCCACGCCGCCTCATGAGCGACCTCTACTGACCCATTTCCAGCTTGTGCCCCATACGCCACCACAGGCTGGGCTGTACATCCAGCCAGAATTCCAGCCTGGGCAAGCAGTCCTGTGCCTGCCGCCAGTATCTTTTTCCATATTCTGTTTTTCATCCTTCTTCTCCTTTCTGACACAATTATCCAAATGAACATGTCTGCTGATGCAGAACTCGCCATAAATGAAAGTCGATTGCTCCTGGCTTCCCATCCATTAGCGCTTGTAAAAAATCACTGGCATTCCATAGGCACCACACCTTTCTTTCTGAAGCGGTTCTGTTTCAGACAGTGCCTTTCAGGCCAGATTCTTTTCCATAATCCGCAACAATCGTCAAAAAACGCATAATACGCCTGGTTATGTAGTTACTTCCAAAACGGACATGTCTGCTTACGCAGACATCACCATGAATGAAAGTCGATTGCGACCCGCCATTGACGCTCCCGCAATCGCCGCCTGTATTCGTAATCCGGGCTATCGCCCTACTTACTCATACAGTCTAGCCTGTGCGATATCCATAAATCCACCATGCAAGCATGGTGAATTCATGGCTGCCGCACAGGACTTTCATAGTAAAAAATGGGTTATCTTGCGTCGAACCGACGCTGTAGAAATTCTTTCCTGCAGAACGCAGAAATAAGATAGGCTTACTTTACCATATCCTGACTTTAAATGCAAGAAACTGTCGGATTTTATTTTCATTTCATATTTTTTCGATTTCTTTAAGATTCTGGACACAGTTCCCTCACAAATTACCGATATAATGATTCTCGGATAGATGAAAAACCACTCTCTATCTCCCCCCTCAAAAAATATAGGAAATAAGCCATCTGCCCACGCAGGTGGCTTTTCCTGTTTGAATCCAAAGAATCTATTGCAATTCCAGCTTTTACCTTTTATAATGAAAGATATTACTTAAGGATGTCCGGGGGAAGCCAATTATCTCTGATATCCCACATTATATTTGACAGAAACGAGGTATCTCCTATGAGTGAAAAAATCGTAGTAGTTGCATTAGGCCACAAAGCTCTCGGTACCACACTCCCAGAGCAGAAGGTAGCCACTAAAGCCGCAGCAAAGGCAATCGCGGATCTTGTTGAAGATGGTGCCAAGGTGGTGATCTCCCACAGCAATGGTCCACAGATTGGCATGATCCACACTGCAATGAATGAATTTGGAAAGGCACACCCGGATTACACATTCGCCCCTATGTCCGTCTGCTCTGCAATGAGCCAGGGTTACATTGGTTATGACCTTCAGAATTCCATCCGCGCCGAATTCATCAGCCGCGGAATTTACAAGCCGGTTGCTACTGTTCTGACACAGTCAGTTATTGATCCCTATGATGACGCATTTGCAGATCCTGAGAAAATCATCGGACGTGTCCTTACTGAAGAAGAAGCCGAAGCAGAAGAAGAGAAAGGTAACTTTGTTACCAAGCTTCCAGAAGGTGGTTACAGACGTATCGTGGCAGCGCCTAAACCTCAGAAAATCGTAGAACTTGAAACTGTACGTGCGCTTCTTAATGCAGACCAGGTTGTAATCGCAGCTGGCGGCGGCGGAATCCCGGTGCTTGAACAGGGCATTAACCTGCACGGTGCCAGTGCCATCATCGAGAAGGATCTTGCAGCAGGACTTCTTGCAGAGGAGCTGAATGCAGATACTCTTCTGATCCTTACAAGTGTAGAAAATGTATGCCTGAATCTTGGCACAGCCGATGAGCAGAAGCTTAGCACCCTTACCACTGCTGATGCGAAGAAATACATTGCTGAGAATCAGTTTGCTTCCGGATCCATGCTTCCGAAGATCGAAGCAGGTATCTCATTTGTAGAAAAAGGCGAGGGACGCACCACTGTTATCACAGATATCGCCCACGCGAAACAGGGTTATGAAGGAAAGACAGGAACCGTTCTCTGCTAATCTTTCTCTCATATAACTTCATACACCTTTTATCTGCAGTAAACAAGTCTGCCCTTGCAGACATTGCGATAAACAAGAAAAGGAACCTTAGACGGGGCGGCTTTTCCCAGCTCGCTCCATCTGGTTCCTTTTTCTTATATCCTGTAATGTTCTTTTCTTTTTCCAATACGGAATTTCCCGTACAGTTTCCAGATTCCCCACACGATTCCATAACAAATGGAAAACTGTATCACATACATGATAAAAATAACCGGAGGGGAGATATTCTCTTCTTTAATCTGGACATCTGCTGTATCTGCAAGAGCCTGTATCTGCGTCTCATCTGACACTGAACTCTTCAGGGAATACCACTGGCTGCCCTGCTCCTGCTCATCATAGATCAGCACTACATAGGAGCCGTTTATGCATTCCATATCATCTACCAGCTTATCCTGTACATACTTTTCCAGTTCTTCCATGGTCACCACGTCAGACGGGTGCATGGATTTCCAGGAAATCCAGGTAAATACAATGGCAATAACAGCGATCGTCCCTGCCACCAATATCCACTTTTTGCTTTTTCCAGATTTTTTCTTCTCTTCTGTCATATCCAGGCTGTATCCTTTCTAAAATGAAAGTCGATTGCGACCCGCCTATGGCGCTCCCGCAATCAACCACTGTATTCGTAATCCGGGCTGCCGCCCTACTTACTCATACAGTCTAGCCTGTGCAATATCCATAAATCCATCATGCAAGCATGCTGGATTCATGGCTGCTTCACAGGACTTTCATAGTAATTTAGGCTGTTTAAATGGGCTTTTTGCAAAATAAGACGTACAGATTGCAGGAATGTTTTTTCAAACAGTCTATAGTTAATCCTATCTTGTAATAAGCTGTAAAACACAGTCCTCGGACTGCGCATCAATCACTCCGATAAAGTCTCCATCCTTTAAGGTGACCTTGCGTTCATCTCCCGCTGTTACAGTAATACTTCCACTTTCCCCATTATCTCCCACGATCATGAAGCTTACATAGCCATCTTCACAAGAGGCAACATAATGTCCAGGCTGAATCGTTCCTGAACCGTCTGTACTAACTTCCAGCACTTCTCCTATTTTCATTTCGTAAGCAGCCGAAGATGCAGCAGAATCTTCAATTCCCTGCTGGATCGCAGGCAGGATATCATACTCTAACGAATCGCGGATCTCAGGCAGGCTTGTACCGATAAATCCAAGTAGAATGAGCCAGATCAGCCAGGATTTCTTCTTTTTCGCCTTTTTCTGGGTATAAACACCGCCATTACTGGTTAACTGCTTATACCCACTGCTTGTCTTCTGCGTCTTGGCGCTCTGACCAGCATAGCTTCCACTCTTCACATTTCCCTTATTATAAGCACTTTCACCAGCAGCGCTCTTTGCCTTGCTACCCGTCTTAGATCCGCTGCCTGCATTTCCCACCTTTTTATCTCCAAGCGGGATCTCTTCCTGCCGCATGATTGCCCTGGCTTTACTGGTAGCATGACGGTAATGGTCACTTCTGTTCTCATTCAGATGATACAAGGTTTCGTCATTTCTGTATGGCATTCCGCACAGCTTACATCTGCCATTTACAACAGGCCCGTCACAGACCTGGCAACGTTTTCTCTCCATAGACTTCCTCCTGGTTATCTGTTTTCCCTTCTTTACACACGCACTGAGGGGAAAAGCCCCTGCTTTCTTTATATTTCATTGTAACTTTTTTATATATTTCTTGCAAGGTGTAAATTGCCAACTTGGAAAATACCTGTTATAATAAACCGAGATTACCAAAATCAACAAGGAGGATTCCCATGGAACAATTAAAAATTCCGATGGGCTATCATGCAGACCTTAATCTCCATGATACTCAGGTAGCAATTAAAACTGTTAAAGACTTTTTCCAGCAGACACTTGCACAGAAGCTGAACCTTCTGCGTGTTTCCGCTCCTATATTTGTAGACCCAAGTTCCGGCCTCAATGATAACTTAAACGGCGTGGAGCGTCCGGTAAGCTTTGACATCAAAGGCATGGAAGGCGATGCTGAGATCGTACACTCCCTTGCCAAATGGAAGCGTTATGCACTGAAGAAATACGGTTTTTCCGAAGGGGAAGGCTTATATACCGATATGGTTGCCATCCGCCGCGACGAGGACGTGGATAACATCCACTCCATTTATGTGGACCAGTGGGACTGGGAGAAGATCATCTCCAAGGAAGACCGCAATGTAGAGACTCTTATCAATACAGTCCGTGCCATCTACAGCGTTCTTCGCAAGACTGAGAAATACATGGCAGTCCAGTACGACTACATAGAAGAAATTCTTCCAAGAGAGATCGCATTTGTTTCCACAGAAGAACTTGTAGACATGTATCCAGACCTTACTCCTAAGGAAAGAGAATACAAAATTGTCAAAGAAAAAGGTGCCGTTTTCCTTATGCAGGTCGGTAAAATGCTTTCAAACGGAGAGCGCCACGACGGACGTGCCCCGGACTATGATGACTGGGAATTAAACGGTGATATCCTGGTATACTATCCGGTACTGGATATTGCTCTTGAGCTTTCCTCCATGGGTATCCGTGTAGACGAGACAGCACTTGAC
>JAQXQS010000056.1 GCA_029101305.1 Clostridia bacterium
ATCCAAGAATAAGAAGACCTTGGCCAGAGAAGCACTGCAGAAGAGACGGGAAACCATTAGGCAAAAGAACGCAGCGGAAAATAATTCTAACGAGTTTAAAGCTAAATAGTGTACTTATAATTTGAGGCGGGAACTATAGGTAATGCAGAACAAGTGTATTGTTCCTAATGATTTCTACCTCATGAATGTCATTTATATTATCTTTATGAAAGTGTTCGTTTCGGCATTCATCACAGTAAATTCTTAAATATGCGTAAATCCGTTCTCTGGCTCCAGAAGAGATATTCCAACTAGAAGCATTATCATGTAGAAAATTTGCAAGTGAACCAAAGGTTGTATCAAAATACTTCTCATTGTCTGGAACGAATCTTACTTTGTTGCCCTCAAACTGCTCATCCAATTTCTTTCCATGCTTTTTTGAATTACGCTTAATCCATAATTCCTTACTGTCTAGATGCATTAATGTGTACTCTGTCATCAGGTACATTAATTGTTCAACAGATTTTAAATATCCGCAGACAATAGACGTGTACTCAAAGTTGTTGTTCGATTTTAAAGTATTGTATAAGTACTCCGCAGTAATAAACGAATGTGCGAAATCCTTACTCCCAACAAGTGATCTATAACGAGATGAATCGTAGAAAGAAGCATTCATAATGGAATAATCTCTTTCAGAAATAGGTGGATTAGAATCAAGAATATGTGCTATATCACCTTTCACTCTATCCCTATGAAAAATCGTATATGATATTCGACTGAGCTCTAAATGTGCCAATGTATCTAATTCAGCTTCCGAAAAATAAGATAAATGTTGAGGCGTCAAATTAGTGATGGTCTGTAACCCAACATAATTAAACGCATTGGAAATAGCCCCCTGCACCTTCGCCATATAGTCGATATATATATTTTCCGGGAAAAAATCCAAGAAGAAACTTCTAAAAGGAATCAGCTTAATGATAGTCCTGTATTTTGGCGGGACCATCATATATTTTCCTAAGAGTGCACTTCGATTTGAACTAGAAAAGTCAATTACATTCAGTTCGTCAAGGTGGTAGTTTTCAAAAATCTGGTCAAGCCTTTCTTCAAAATAAAAAATCTCTGAATAACGATATCCTGCAGTTTTTCCTTTTTTCGTTATCTTGAACTCAATAGGATATAATCTTTCAACCGTTTCTAAATATGAAGTGGTTCGTTGCGGATTCATATAAGTCCATTCGCAAGCAATACTATTTTTCTTACAATATTCTTCTGAAAGTAAGCCTTTAAGAACCCCGTTAATGAGATACCTCCATATGGCATTTTCTATTCGTTCATTAAAAAACATCTGCTCGTAAAATGCATTATTATTGTTAACCAGCATCGGAAAGCCACCCGGTTTTATCGCAAAATGATGTTCCAGATTCATATTTGCCATCATCGTAATTGACTCAGTGAATTTTGATATCTGCTGGTCAATAATTTCTAAAACCATGTCCATTTCATCCCTCCATGAAAAAAGGCACATAATCCGAGGATTATGTGCCCACTGCCCAAGGTCAATCCTCATATAAGGACATGACCTTCTTACCTGCTTCAGCTATTACTGCGAGGATCGCAGCAGCTTTTTCGAGGTAAGACAGAGCGGTTCTGAGTTTTCCTCTCATAGCGCTACCTCCTTTCCGGAATTTACATTCCAAGAATAAAAATGGTAGGCTACCGCTCTTGTGAACATTTTATTTTAGCATGTCTAAGTCTATTTTTCAACAGGCAGGTTATTTATGACCACAAGTCCACAAGTTGCACGTCCCTCATAATATCTTAATCTTTATAATACCCTTCTGCCTGATATTTACCATAGTATTCCAGAATCTGTTTGCCGATAGCTTCTGGATCATAGTTGTACGCATGAACCAGAAACCTTACAAAATCTGGTGTGATGATCCGGCTGTGTTCCTTATCGTAAAGGTACTGCTGATATTCTTCGTACTGTTTATTCGTAATGTTATGCATACATTTCCCCTTTATACAAAAATTCGCCGGTTTTTCTTGTTATGCTCTGTAGAACATAAAAGAAAGAACTGGCTGATGATTGATACGGTCAACGGGGCAAAATCCAGTGCCATCATTTACAGCATTGTCGAGACAGCAAAGGCGAATAATCTGAATCCGTTCCGATACTTAGAATTACTCCTGACCGAGATACCCCGGCACATGGAAGATACTGACAGAACCTTCCTAAAGAAGCTGGAGCCATGGTCCCAGGATCTGCTGGCGGAATGCCGGAAACAACTTGACTGACAACCCGCAGCTGCCAGAGCTGGCAGCTGTATTTTTTAACAAGGTACTGGCGTTTTACCGCTTACAACACATATCTTTTAATCTGAAAAAAAGAGCGGCCGCCAGAGGTTTCACTCCGATGACCGCATTTATCATTTACGCATTTAAGAAGCCGCATCCGCCCACGAAGCAGTCGTTCGCACGGCATTTCGGATTCGTACCATCAT
>JAQXQS010000057.1 GCA_029101305.1 Clostridia bacterium
TAACCGTTTTGCAGGAGATGCCCTTTCTAAGGTGCAGAAGCTCTATGAAGCCGGGATTACCATGAATGGACAGATCGTTCTGTGCAAAGGGGTAAACGATGGTAAGGAGCTGGATGACAGTATCCGGAGGATGTCTGCGTATGCACCAGTGCTGCAGAGCGTTTCTGTAGTACCTGTGGGACTGACGAAATTCCGTGAAGGGCTGTATCCTATGGAGCCTTTTGGAAAAGAGGATGCGAAGAAGGTTCTGGAGCTGATTCATTCCTGGCAGAAGAAAATGATGGATGAATATGGCATTCATTTTATTCATGCTTCAGATGAATGGTATATTCTGGCTGGAGAAGAATTACCCCGGGAAGAGTCTTATGACGGATATCTTCAGCTGGAAAACGGTGTGGGGATGTTACGGCTTCTGGGAACAGAGATACAGGAGGCTCTTGATGCGCGGCCGGGAGATGACAGGAAGATAAATGCTGTCAGTGCCACCGGAGCGTTGGCTGCACCTTTTATCAGGAAATATATGGGAATGATCCGGGAGAAATTTCCTAATGTGGAAGTGGATGTCATTCCAATAAGAAATGAATTTTTTGGTGAGAGCATTACGGTATCCGGGCTGATAACCGGGCAGGATCTTCTGAAACAGCTTCAGGGAACTGATCTTGGGGAGAAGCTTCTGCTGCCTTGTAATATGCTGAAGAATGAAGAGGATGTTTTCCTGGATGACATTACTGTAGAAGAGCTTTCCAGGAAGCTGAATACAGAAATCGTAATCGTAGATGAAGGCGGCGCAGATCTTGTGTCAGCAGTACTTGATCCGCCAGAACATAAGAAACAGAAAAGGAGACAAATGTATGAGCAAACCGGTAGTGGCAATTGTTGGAAGGCCTAATGTGGGCAAATCTACATTGTTTAATGTGCTGGCAGGAGATAAAATTTCCATTGTAAAAGATACGCCAGGTGTAACAAGAGATCGAATTTATGCAGATGTATCATGGCTGGATAATGATTTCACCCTGATCGATACAGGCGGTATTGAGCCTGACAGCGGGGACATCATTCTTTCCCAGATGAGAGAACAGGCACAGATCGCCATCGATACGGCAGATGTTATTATTTTTATTACGGATGTACATCAGGGGCTTGTGGATTCTGATTCCAAGGTCGCTGATATGCTCCGCCGCAGTGGCAAGCCGGTGGTTCTGGCTGTTAACAAAGTGGACAGCATTCAGAAATATATGATGGATGTCTATGAATTTTATAATCTGGGAATCGGAGAGCCATTTGCTATTTCCGCAGCGAACCGCCAGGGGCTTGGAGATATGCTGGATGAAGTTGTAAAGCATTTCCCGGAGGATGCAGGTGAAGATGAAGATTCTGATATCCCGAAAATTGCCATTGTGGGGAAACCAAATGTGGGAAAATCCTCCCTGGTGAATAAGCTTCTTGGTGAAGACCGCGTGATCGTGTCTGATATCGCAGGTACTACCCGTGATGCTGTTGATACCAAGGTTACCTGGAATGAAAAGGACTATATCTTTATTGATACAGCAGGACTGCGTCGTAAAGCAAAGGTAAAAGAAGAAATCGAGCGCTTTAGCGTTATCCGTACAGTGACCGCGGTGGAGCGTGCAGATGTTGTGGTTGTGATGATTGATGCAGCTGAGGGCGTTACTGAGCAGGATGCAAAGATCGCAGGAATTGCCCATGAAAAGGGGAAGGGTGTGATCATTGCGGTCAATAAATGGGATGCCATTGAGAAAAATGACAAGACCATTTATAAGCATACGAACCGTATCCGTGAAGTTCTTTCTTTTATGCCATATGCAGAGATTGTATTTATTTCTGCCAAGACAGGACTTCGTATTTCCAGAATGTTTGAGACACTGGATGCGGTAATTGAGAACCAGACTATGCGTATCCAGACCGGTGTGCTGAATGAAATCCTTGCAGAAGCAGTTGCCATGCAGCAGCCGCCGTCTGACAGGGGCCGCCGCCTGAAAATATTCTATATGACACAGGTTGCAGTAAAACCGCCTACATTCGTTATTTTTGTAAATGATAAAGAACTTATGCATTTCTCCTATACCAGATATCTGGAGAATAAAATCCGCGACGCCTTTGATTTTGGCGGTACACCGTTGAAGTTCATTGTAAGAGAGCGTGGAGAGAAGGAATAATCATGGAACGTATTATTTGTCTGGCTATCGGATATGTGTTTGGAATGTTCCAGACATCCTACATTATCGGGAAAGCACATCACATGGACATAAGACAGTATGGAAGCGGTAATGCAGGAACTACAAATGCACTGCGTACCCTTGGGAAAAAGGCCGGCGCGATGACACTGGTAGGTGACATGCTGAAATGCGTGATCGCGATCCTGGTGGTGGATGCTGTTTTTAAGAACCATTATCAGGATATCCTTCCGCTGCTTGGAATGTATACGGCGGCAGGCTGTGTGCTTGGACATAATTTTCCATTTTATCTTGGATTTAGGGGCGGTAAGGGAATCGCAGCATCAGCAGGAATGCTTCTGGCACTTGATTGGAAAGTGTTTCTGATCTGTGTGCTGCTTTTTATCGGCATTGTTGCGATTACCCGTTATGTGTCGTTAGGCTCGATCGTGACTTATGTGGGGGCACTGATCTGCTTTATTGGTTTTGGGACAGCTGGAAATTATGGAATGGATCTGTTTCATACCATTGAAATGGATGTGATCATGGGACTGCTGACAGTGCTTGCAATTTACAGACACAGAGCGAATATTTCCCGCTTATTAAATGGAACAGAGAATAAGCTTGGAGCAGGTAAAACTGCATCCAGATAAGACGAGGTGACGAAATGGCAAAAATCAGCGTAATGGGAACCGGAAGCTGGGGAACAGCGCTTGCGATATTGCTCCACAACAATGGCCATGAGGTTATGTTGTGGTCTGCACATCCCCAGAAGGCGGTAAGTCTGAATGAGACGAGAGAAGATCCTTCCAAGCTTCCTGGAATTAAGATCCCGGAGGAAATTATTATAACAGGCGATGAGAGGGCTGCACTGGAGGCGCCAGACGTAGTCGTGTTTGCATCTCCATCTGCGTACATCCGGAATATCAGTAAAAGACTTTCACCTCTGATGCACCAGGGACAGATTATCGTAAATGTGGCAAAGGGTGTGGAAGAGCAGACGCTTATGCCTGTGTGCGACATTATCAAAGAAGAAATTCCTCAGGCAGATGTGTGCGTACTTTCAGGACCAAGCCATGCGGAAGAAGTCAGCCGGGGTCTGCCAACCACCTGTGTGGTCAGCGCCCGCAAAAAAGAAACAGCAGAATATCTCCAGGGACTTTTTATGAGTCCGGTTTTCAGAGTGTATACGACACCGGATATGCTTGGCGTTGAACTTGGCGGTGCCCTTAAGAATGTAATTGCCCTGGCAGCAGGTACCGCAGATGGACTGGGCTATGGGGATAATACCAAGGCAGCGCTGATTACGCGTGGAATCGCAGAGATGGCAAGACTTGGGGCGAAAATGGGAGCCAAGCTGGAGACCTTTGCAGGCCTTTCCGGAATTGGGGATCTGATCGTTACCTGTGCCAGTATACACAGCCGTAACAGGCGAGCTGGTTACCTGATGGGAAAAGGGTATACCATGGAACAGGCAATGGATGAGGTACAGATGGTCGTAGAAGGCGTTTATTCCGCCAAAGCAGCCAAAGCCCTGGCCGAGAAGTATGATGTGGAAATGCCGATCATTATGGAAGTGAATAAACTTCTATTTGAAAATAAGCCGGCCTCTGAGGCTGTAAAAGATCTTATGCAAAGAGAAAAACAGGGCGAGATTTCCTGGGAGTGATCTGGATGAAGGGGATTCTGATCTGCATTTGACGGATATACCACACTGGCGGAATGCGTAGTGTTTTGAAAACTGGCGCTGGGCCATTACAATGTTAGAATATAATAAAAAAGAAAAGCCGGACATGTGTATGAACATATCTGGCTTTTCTTTTTTTGATTATGTGGGCTCCCTACCTTGCAGGGGACTGCAAAAAAATAATGCGGTCAGGAAAATCAGAAGATAACATCTTTCAGATCATCTGGCACATGGGAAGTATGCAGGTCTTCATTTAAGGTATCCATGATCTCCATGTCTTCTTCTTCGATATTAAAATCAAAAATATTGGCATTGGAAGCGATACGGTCTGGATTCACAGATTTCGGGATTACGGAAATTCCCTTCTGGATAGCCCAGCGGAGTCCTACCTGGGCAGGAGTATGTGCATATTTAGTGCCAAGTACACACATAACATCATTATCAAGATAGGCACCTCTTGCCAATGGGGCATAGGCCTGAACCTGTATTCCCTCTGACTGGCAGTATTCAATAAGCTCTTTCGGATAGCAGAGAGGATGACATTCTATCTGGTTGACTGCTGGAACAATACCGGAAAACTTCTTCAATTCTTCCAGATGATGGATTTGGAAATTGCTCACTCCGATAGAAAGAACACGCCCGGTCTCCAACAGCTTGGCCATCTCAAGCCAGGTACCCATGTAGCAGCCGGGAACAGGCCAGTGAATCAGGTAAAGATCCAGATAGTCCAGCTTCAGCCTTTCCATGCTGCGGTAAAATGCACCGTCTACATCCCCAAGGCGCTGGGCGTTATTCCAGATTTTGCTTGTGATAAAGAGCTCCTTACGGGGAATGCCGCATTTAGCGATGGCTTTGCCTATGCTTTCCTCGTTCTTATAGGCGGAAGCCGTATCAATGAGACGGTAGCCGGCATTTACTGCGGCTGTGATGGCTGTCTCTGCTTCGTTATCTGCTGTTTTATATACACCAAGCCCTAAAAGGGGCATTTCTCTGTCGTTATTCAGGAATACGGTTTCTCTCAAAGCTAATTCCTCCTCACTTAAGACTTAACTTGAATTATTATACCATATAATTACGAAACATTCACCTTTTTTTTACTTAAATATCAGTTCGTTAAACTTTAAACAACTCTCATGGAAAATTGGCGAAATTGTACAGAAATTAAAACATATATTTGTATGGTAAAACATTGAAATTTGGTAAAATTTTATAATTATATCCTTGCGTAACAGAGAAAAAGGATGTATAATAAAGAAAAAATTGATAAATTTATGTCATAAGTCTGCACTTTTTCAGGTAGAAGAAAGGAATTGCGTTATGCATGATATGGAGATAAGCGGAATCTCACCAACGGGTAAAGAATACCCTGATGTCCATACTCACGCCACCTGCGTGAGCCTTTTTCATGCCTAGAAATAATTTAGACGGAGGGATTTGTGCCATAAAGAATCTGCCTTTTACAGGCGGGAAGGAGTATTCAATGCATTTGATCAAAGATGAAAATGGTAATGTGATCCAGCATGGTCATGAACATACTCATGAGCACACTCATGCAGATGGAGTAAGCCATACCCATGCACATACTCATGATGGATCTGAACACCATGACCATACACACGCTGAGGGACAGAGCTGCGGTACAGACTGCGGCAGCTGCCAGGGAGGAGACTGCAAGAATGAGACAGTAGCTCTTCTTACTTATATGCTTCAGCATAACGAGCATCACGCAGCTGAACTTGACCAGATGGCTGATAATCTGGCAAAACTGGGAATGGATGCTGCTGCGAAGACGATTAAGGAAAGTGTTTCTGATTTCCAGAAAGGCAATATGCGTCTTGGACTTGCCCTTACTCTTGTAAAAGAAGAAATGAAATAAGAAGTTATACCAGATATTTTTTTCTGGTTGTCAGCAATAGGGAGGCATCATTATGTGTTTAGCAACTGTTTATAAGGATAACGATGATTCTGTGATCTTTAAGAATGTCAGCCGGATCAATGTAGAGGGAGATAAGCTTGTTCTCCGTGACATTATGGGGGATGAGAGAGTCGTTGAAGGTACTATCCTTATGGTAGATCTTGCGAATAGTATTGTTAAAGTGAAATGTGATTAAAGAAATGACTGTACATCTGTACAGTTATTGTCAGGACTTTTACATGATCTTGAGGCGTTACGCCTTTAGAATAAAAATTACTTAATACGTGGAGGTATGTAATTATGAAATTGTCAGAAGCTATGAAAGAAAAAATGCTTCTGTCTTTCGAGCTTTTCCCGCCGAAGACAGAAAAAGGAATGGAGAATCTTCCTGGAACAATCGATCATCTTATGAAGTACAAACCGGAGTATATCTCCTGTACATATGGTGCAGGCGGCGGAAACGTTGGTGCTAACAGAGAAGTATGTCAGATGATCAAAAAAGCTGGAACAACTCCTGTTACCCATTTCACAGTAATCAAGAACACCAAAGAAGGAATCAAAGAGCAGCTGGATCAGTATCTTGCAGTGGGCGTTGACCATATGCTTGCACTTCGTGGAGATATTCCGCTTGGTGAGACAACTACCTGTGGCGATTTTAACTATGCTACAGACCTTGTAAAATTCGTTCGTGATGAGTTTGGTGACAAATTCGAGATCGCAGTTGCAGGATCCCCGGAGGGACACATTGCATGCCGTAGCCTTGATGCTGATATCGCAGTTCTCAGACAGAAACAGGACAATGGCGCTGATTACATTATGACTCAGCTCTGCTGGGATATGGAGCAGTTCAAATACTGGCTGGATGCAATCCGTGAGGCTGGTGTTACAATGCCTGTAGATGTTGGAGTTATGCCAATTCTTGACATGTCCGCTACAATTAACATGGCACTTTCCCGTAACGGCTGTGTAATGGACCGTGAGCTTTGCAGACTCATTTCCAGAAACTGGCTGTTCCCGAACCCATTTGCAGCAAAAGATGCAGATGGCAAGCCATTTGATATGTTCTATGATGATAAGATCAAGAGATTCAAAGAAGAAGGAATCGAGTACACCATCAAACAGATCGATGAGTACCGTGCACTTGGCGTAGATGGTATCCATCTGTATGCTCTTAATAAGTGGAAAGATGTATCCGAGATCATCGACAGATCCGGACTTCGTACACTGATCTAATTGGTTTTGACTTAAATTTTTCAGGAGGCAATTGATTTTATGGCACATGTAATTGCTGTCGCAGGAAAAGGCGGCGTTGGTAAAACCACATTATGCGGAATGCTGATCCAGTATCTCTGCGAGAAGGGCACGGGCCCGATCCTTGCAGTTGATGCTGATGCGAACTCAAATCTGAATGAGGTTCTTGGAGTGGAAGTAGAAACTACACTTGGTGACGTGAGGGAAGAAATTGCTCGCGCAGAAATGGCAAGTGAGAACCCGATTCCAGCCGGAATGTCCAAAGCTGATTATGCAGAGAGACGTTTTGAGGATGCTCTTGTAGAGGATGACGATTTCGATCTTCTTGTTATGGGAAGAACCCAGGGCAAGGGTTGTTACTGCTTCGTAAACGGACTTCTTCAGACCCAGCTGGCAAAATATCAGAACAATTATCCTTATATTGTAGTGGATAATGAGGCTGGTATGGAGCATATCAGCAGAGGTGTGCTTCCGTCTATGCAGACAGCGATCCTGGTCAGTGACTGCTCCAGAAGAGGCGTGCAGGCTGTTGGCCGTATTGCAGAACTTATTAAGGAATGCGATATGCACCCGGATAAAGTTGGCCTTATCATCAATCGTGCTCCTGGCGGCAAACTGAATGATGGAATCAAAGAAGAGATTGAGAAACAGGGACTTCATCTTCTTGGGGTAGTACCACAGGATGAAACTGTTTACGAGTATGACTGTGAAGGAAAACCAACAGTTGGACTTCCAGAAGATAATCCGGTTAAAATTGCTCTTCGTGAAATCGTGGACAAGCTTGGTTTATAAGTGAGATTCCCGTGCCCATATGGTGATAAAACAAGAGCCTGGAGTATTCAGAAATGATTCTTTTCAGACTCTGGAAATACTGTGTCTTACACAGTATGGAATTGGATGATGAATTCCGCAGTAGGCGGAAACGTCGCTGCGGAATTTTTAAACAGAAAAATATCCCATGGGAGGGGATGGGTTCCGGTTACCGGAACAAAATAAAAATGATTGAAAGTAACACATACTTAGAGGAGGTCAATAATGAGTGAATTCAAATTAACTACAGTGGAAGAATTCGAAGCTGCCACAGCCCGTCTTCTTGAGACTGGTGCAAAGGTAGGCGCTGATTCCTGGCAGATGCGTGTTAAGAA
>JAQXQS010000058.1 GCA_029101305.1 Clostridia bacterium
ATAGTTTGAAATAATGCGCTGGGAGCAAATGCCTTTCAGCGCATTATCTCAGTCGAGAAGACTCCCACCTCTTTCAGGTGGTGAATAACAGCAAGTTCGTCTCAGTGGGAGTCCAATCTTCGACTGAGATAAACGCTCCGCGAGGATGCACAGTGATTCTGTAAAGAATATGTCAGCTTACGCTGACCAGAATCACGCGCCAAGTCTCGCAGCTGCTCGACTTGAATACTATTATGAATTGCAATATTTTTCATAATCCCATGGAGCGAAAAACAACTGGAAAGGAAAGATATGTAATGGTATACTTATAGTAGCACACAGAGACCGTATTAGCAGAAAAATGGAGAGATGTATATGAAAAAACGAAATCAGATTCTGGCTGGAGTATTGGCTGTGCTTCTTGGAGTATCACCTTCTGGAGTGTATGGGGAAGCATTTTATGATGTGGAAGATGTTGCCGCCACAGACGCTGCAGCCCAAGAGATAACAGATGTTCAGGATGAAGAATCGGAACAGCCGGAAGAAGTGACTGCAGGGGAAGAAAGTCAGGAGGCGAAATTTACTTCAGGTGTTGATTCGGAGACAGAAGACCACCTGTTTACAGACGGTGCAGATACAAATGCACAGGATCTCCAGGAAGGAACTATTCTGGAGTATGTGGAAGAGGAACTGGCTTCTCCGCTGATCGTGAATGGAGAACCAGGAGACACAGACGGGATTCATGTATTTTCACTGGAAGAATATGATGGCTCTTATGGCAATCAGTTAGATGGGATGGCGTTGGAAGTCTATAACACATATGTTTCCAATTTGTTTGTTAATTACAGTACCTTTAATGGTGAGTCCTATGAATATAAGGCCAGTGAACCAGTTACTTTTGAGGCGAAGGTCCAAGATAACCAGATAGTTCAGGATGAGGCATATGAAGAAGCCATACTTCAGGTACGTGTCAACATGCAGGCAGCACTGGATGCGTTCACCTATGATTATCCGGAAGTATTCTGGATGCGTGGAAGTGGCTATTCTTATAGTATCAGTGCTACAGAGCAGAATGGAAAGTATACTGGCATTATTTCAGAGTTTACTATGATGCCTTCTCTTGTGGAGGGTTATAATACTAACATTACAGATAATATGAATAATTTTCTGGAAAATGCAGATGCTGCAGCCGTCCAGATCGCGGCAGACACTAACGGTAAAAGCCTATACGAGAAGGTAAAGGCGATTCATGATTATGTGTGTGAAAAGGCAGTGTATGATGCACAGAACAACTTGAGAGTACATTCTGCAGGACCAATGTTTATCGGGGATGGACATGTAGTATGTGAAGGCTATGCAAAAGCAATGCTGATTCTTTGCAGAAAACTGGGTATTGACTGTGCATGTATTGGCGGTTTTGCAAGGAACAGTTCTGCAAGCTCCGGAGAAGCACATATGTGGAACTATGTAAAGATGGATAATAATACCTGGTATCTGGTAGATGCTACCTGGGATGACCAGTTAAGCGGCATTCGTACGACCTATCTTCTGGCAGGATGGAACAGTAAAGGATTCAATCATAATACACTTGGGGAAGAACGAACTGAAAAGGATACATTTTCATCTCCCACTAAATATACACCCCAGGCATTTATTTATCCACTGATTTCTGATAACAGTTATCTGATAGATATAATAGGAAAAATATTCCTTTCACAGGCAGCGGCCTCAATGGAATCAGATGCATATGCATATACAGGAAATGCCATCCGGCCAGAGGTGAAAGTTGTTTGTAATGGTAAAGTTTTGGCTAAGGATACTGATTATAGAGTGATTTATAAAGATAATCAGGATATTGGTACAGCAGAAGTGACAATCCATGGAATCGGAGAATATATAGGAAACATAACTATTCGGTTTCAGATATACTGTGGGCATAACAATATGCTGCATACAGAAGGAAAGAAAGCCACCTGTATAGAATCAGGAAAAGCGGAATACTGGTATTGCAGTGTTTGCAAAAAATATTTTAGTGATGAAGCAGGCACAAAGGAAACGACGCTTGCAGACACAGTGATTCCTGCCACCGGGCATCAGTTGAATAAGACAGACAGAAAAGCAGCTACCTGTACAGAAGCAGGAAATACAGAATACTGGTACTGCAGTGTTTGTAAAAAATATTTTAGTGATGAAGCAGGCACAAAGGAAACGACGCTTGCAACCACAGTGGTTCCAGCAACAGGACATCATTATGGAGAATATCAGCTGACTAAGGAAGCAACTGCGCTGGAAGAAGGTGTTCGCACAGCTTACTGCAGCTGCGGTGCATATATGACCGTTGCAGTGCCGGCTCTGACACCATCCATAAAGCTGAATGTTTCCAGCCTGCGTCTGCGCGTGAAACAGAAATATACAGTGAAAGTAACAGGTCTTGCCAAAGGAGATTCTGTGGTTTCCTGGTCAACCGGAAATAAAAAGATTGCCCGTGTATCACAAAAGGGAGTTGTAACTGGAAAAGCAAGAGGAAATACGATTATTACCATCAGGCTTGCCAGCGGGTATACCAAAAAGATACGAGTATATGTACAAAAAGGAATTGTAAAAACAACGGCTTTAAAGATCAGCAATACACGGCTGACGCTGAAAAAAGGAAGAAGCTATACTCTTCGTACAACGGTAGCTCCGGTAACTTCTCAGGAAAAAGTAACATTTAAAAGTTCCAACAGTAAAGTTGTATCTGTAAATGCAAAAGGCAAAATATATGCAAAGAAGAAAGGCAGGGCAAGGATCACGGTCCGTTCCGGGAAGAAGAGGCGTGTATGTGTGGTGACTGTGGAGTAGAACAGCTTAGATGGCGAAGGCTATGCTACATTCAAAACAGAAGAATTGTAGAGATGTAGCAGATAGTAACGGATTACTAACTCCCAGGCTGATCATCGCATCTTGAACACTTATGCAATGAATTTGTAAATTGCGATTTACTCAATATCATCAATTTCACTGGCAAAATCATATAAATAACGGCTTACACTATGGCGCTCTTTCCAATCTGATGGAATGAGCGCCATTCCACGTTCAATATGACTGGAAATAGCACCTACAATACGCAGACTGATTCCTGGCTTCCATATAATCGCTTCCCTTCAGAAATAAAAAAAGACAATGAACTTCCAAAAGAACTCCATTGTCTGAAATACGAACTTTCTGATTTTGTTATTTTTGTTATGCATTTTTATTATGTATCTTTATTATCTGTCTTTTATGATTGTACAAAGGATAGCACATCAGCTTAAGAATATCAAGCAAAAATATTTGTACATTTTTTGTCAGTATATTCTGTCTGACAAAAGTTAAAAACCTATTGCAAAAAGCCTGAATGAAGAATAATATAACGCCATCAAGTTCAAACGGCCGGATGAACAGATTGAAAAGTAGTTGTTGTAGAATTATTTTATGAAGGAGATATGTGTTATGGCAAATACAGAATATAAATTTGTTGATCATTATGAGTTTGATGAAGAATTACTGAAGAAAGCTTTTGCAGAGGCCAAGGCAATTCTTAAATCCAGAGGATTTATGAGAGAGATGGGATGGGGAAAGGCACCGGCCATCACAACTGTTGATATGGCAAAGGCCTGGATGTCCGAGGGTCATCCGTTCACCTGTGACCATTCCGAAGAGGTTTGTGCCAACGCACTGAAAATTCTGGAGGCAGCTCTAAAGGTTGGAGTTTCTATCTTCCATACAACTACCGGTTTTACAGGAAAGACACAGTGGGATTTGCCAAGATGGGATGAAAAGATTCCGCTGACTACGCTGGATATTAACAGCGAATGGATGGAAATTGATCCTAAGATCAAACCAAGACCAGACGAGCCAGTGATCCATAAAAAATTTGCTTCTAACTTCTTTGGTACACATCTTGGAGCAACATTAAATTACCTTGGAGTTGACACAGTGATCGTTATGGGCGCTACTGCAGGTGGCTGCGTAAGACACTCCGTTATGGATTCTACAGGACTTGGATTTAAAACGATTGTTCCA
>JAQXQS010000059.1 GCA_029101305.1 Clostridia bacterium
CTTTTTGCCCAGGTTACAAACCCGCCAATCGATGCGATCCGTGAGGAAATTGTTACCAGCACAAGCGTTTATGTAGGAAAAGACGGAAACCTTCTGGAGCAGATTCCGGAAAACTGCCAGGTATTAAAGATCAACAACCCGATCCTGACCAATACAGATATGCTGAAGATCAAGGAAATGCATCATGAAGGCTTTAAGGTAGCAGTGGTATCCACACTGTATTATAAGAGTACCAAGCTGGAGCGTGCCATTGACCGCTTGTTCGTAGAGGTTGACAAAGCCTACAGAGATGGTGCCAATATCCTGGTGCTTTCCGACCGTGGAGTAGATGAGAACCATATGCCGATTCCGTCCCTCCTTGCAGTTTCCGCAGTCCATCAGCATCTTGTAAAGACAAAAAAGAGCACTTCCCTTGCCATTATCCTGGAGTCCGGCGAGCCAAGAGAGGTTCACCATTTCGCTACACTTCTTGGCTACGGTGCAAGTGCGGTTAACCCATATCTGGCACTGGAAACCATCCATGAGCTGATCGATACTCATATGCTGGATAAAGATTATTATGCAGCTGTAGATGATTATAACCATGCAGTGATCAGCGGCATTGTAAAGATTGCGTCCAAGATGGGTATTTCCACCATCCAGTCCTATCAGGGCTCCCAGATCTTTGAGGCGATCGGCGTATCCCAGGATGTAATTGACAAATACTTTACAGGAACAGTCAGCCGTGTAGGCGGTATCACCCTGGAGGATATTGAGGACAATGTAGAAAAGCTCCATTCTGAAGCATTTGACCCGTTGGGACTTACCACAGACCTGACACTGGACAGTGTAGGTGCCCACAAGATGAGAAGCCAGGGAGAAGAGCACCGCTACAATCCGGCTACCATCCATCTTCTGCAGCAGTCCACAAGAACCGGCAGCTACGAGATGTTCAAACAGTATACAGACCTTGTAGATAAAGAAAACCACGGCAATCTCCGTGCACTGATGGATTTTAAATATGCAGAAAATCCAGTTCCGATGGAGGAAGTAGAGAGCGTAGATGAAATTGTGAAACACTTTAAGACAGGTGCCATGTCTTACGGCTCCATTTCCCAGGAAGCCCATGAGACTCTGGCCATTGCCATGAATCACCTTCATGGAAAATCCAATACCGGTGAGGGTGGTGAAAGTGACGAAAGACTGGACTCAGCTGGAACAAAGGATGACAGATGTTCTGCCATCAAACAGGTAGCCAGCGGACGTTTCGGTGTTACCAGCCGTTACCTGGTATCTGCAAAAGAGATCCAGATCAAAATGGCACAGGGCGCAAAGCCTGGTGAAGGAGGACATCTTCCGGCGAAGAAGGTTTACCCGTGGGTAGCCAAAACCCGTCACTCCACACCTGGCGTATCCCTAATCTCCCCGCCGCCGCACCACGATATCTATTCCATCGAGGATCTGGCAGAGCTGATCTACGACCTGAAAAATGCAAATAAATATGCGGATATTTCCGTAAAACTGGTTTCTGAGGCTGGTGTTGGTACCGTTGCAGCAGGTGTTGCAAAGGCCGGTGCGCAGGTAATCCTGATCTCCGGATATGACGGTGGTACCGGTGCCGCACCAAGAAGCTCCATCCACAATGCCGGACTTCCATGGGAGCTTGGACTTGCCGAGACACACCAGACCCTTCTTATGAATGGCCTGCGTAACCGTGTACGCATTGAGACAGACGGTAAGCTGATGAGCGGTCGTGACGTTGCGATCGCAGCCCTTCTTGGTGCAGAGGAATTTGGTTTTGCTACAGCTCCTCTTGTAACTATGGGCTGTGTTATGATGAGGGTATGTAATCTGGATACCTGTCCGGTGGGCGTCGCAACCCAGAACCCGGAGCTTCGTAAGAGGTTCAAGGGAAAACCGGAATATGTAGAGAACTTTATGAGATTTATCGCCCAGGAGCTTCGGGAATATATGTCTAAGCTGGGTGTGCGCAGCCTGAAGGAAATGGTAGGACGTACCGACCTTCTGGTAGCTACAGACGCTGTAGATGAGCCGCACAAGGGTAAGGTAGACCTTAGCGCGATCCTGAACAATCCATATGCCAAAGAGGGCAGCAAGGTAACCTTTGATCCGGAAGCGAAATACAATTTCCAGCTGGAGAAAACCCTGGATGAGAAAGTACTGGTGAAGAAATGCAGCCGTGCCATTGCAAATGGGGAAAAGACACAGCTTTCTGTAGAGGTAAAAAATACAGACCGTGCCTTTGGTACTATCCTGGGAGCTGAGATTACCAGAAAGAATAAAAACGGACTGCCAGAGGATACAGTAGAGATCGACTGCATCGGAGCTGGCGGACAGAGCTTTGGAGCATTTATCCCCAAAGGACTTACTTTGAAGCTGACTGGTGACTGCAACGATTACTTTGGCAAAGGTCTTTCCGGTGGTAAGCTGATTCTGAAAACTCCGGAAAATGCAGGCTACAAGGCAGAAGAGAATATCATCGTGGGTAACGTAGCTCTTTATGGTGCCACAAGTGGAACTGCTTTCATCAATGGTATGGCAGGCGAGCGTTTCGCAGTCCGTAACTCCGGTGCCAATGCAGTTGTAGAAGGTGTTGGCGAGCATGGCTGTGAGTATATGACCGGCGGCCGTGTGGTTGTTCTTGGAAGAACTGGTAAGAACTTCGCAGCTGGTATGAGCGGTGGTATCGCTTATGTCCTGGATGTGGACAATGTTCTTTACAAGAACTTAAATAAAGCAATGATTTCTATTGAAAAAGTAGATAACAAATATGATAAAAAAGAACTGAAGGATCTGATCGAGGCACATGTAGCTGCAACAGGCTCCAAGCTTGGAGGGAAGGTTCTGGATCAGTTCGACGAGTATCTGCCTCACTTCAAGAAGCTCATTCCAAATGAGTACAAGAAGATGATCACATTAAGTGCAAAACTTGAGGAAAAAGGTCTGAACAGTGAGCAGGCGCAGATGGAAGCATTCTACGAAAGCATAGGAGTTAAGCATTAAGGAGGCAGAAGATCGTGGGAAAACCGACTGGATTTTTAGAATATAACAGAGAGACGGCAAAGGTTCTGCCGCCAAAAGTGAGAATTGCCAATTTTAAGGAGTTCCGTACACCACTTAACAAAGAGAAACAGAAGCTCCAGGGAGCGCGCTGCATGGCCTGCGGCGTTCCTTTCTGCCAGGCAGGAATGATGATCGGAGGCATGGCTTCCGGATGTCCCCTTCATAATCTGGTACCGGAGACAAATGACCTTGTGTTCACAGGAAACTGGAAGCAGGCATATCTTCGCCTTAGCAAAACACACAGCTTTCCGGAGTTTACCTCCCGTGTGTGCCCGGCTCTTTGTGAAGCAGTCTGTACCTGTAACTTAAATGGAGAGCCTGTTTCCACAAAGGAAAATGAACGTGCCATTATCGAAACTGCTTATGCAGAGGGCTGGGTAGTGCCACAGCCGCCGAAGGTCCGTACAGGCAAGACCATTGCAGTAGTTGGAAGCGGTCCATCTGGACTTGCGGCTGCACAGCAGTTAAACAGAAGAGGCCACAATGTAACCGTATTTGAGAGAAGCGACCGGATCGGCGGACTGCTCCGTTATGGCATCCCGAATATGAAGCTTGAGAAATCTGTGATCGACAGAAGACTGAAGCTAATGGAAGCAGAGGGTGTGAAATTTGTCACCAATACAAACGTAGGTGTTGACATTACCGCAGAAGAGCTTCTGAAGAAATTTGACCGTGTGATCTTATGCTGCGGCGCTTCCAATCCAAGAGACATCAAGGTGCCGGGAAGAGATGCCAAGGGAATCTATTTCGCAGTGGATTTCCTGAAAAAGGTTACCAAAACCCTTCTGGACAGCGATTTTACTAAAGCTCCTTATGAAGAAGCAAAAGGAAAACATGTGCTGGTAATCGGTGGTGGTGATACCGGCAATGACTGTGTGGGAACCTCCATCCGTCTTGGCGCCAAATCTGTGACACAGCTGGAGATGATGCCAATGCCGCCAGTAGAACGTGCTGCATCCAATCCATGGCCGGAGTGGCCCAAGGTGTTAAAGACCGACTATGGCCAGGAAGAGGCAATCGCCGTATTTGGACATGATCCCCGTGTTTACCAGACAACGGTGACAGAATTTATCAAAGATAAAAATGGTAACGTATGCCAGGCCAAGATTGTGAAGCTGAAAGGGGAAAAAGACCCGAAATCAGGCCGTATGATGATGGTACCGGTAGAAGGAACCGAAGAGGTGATCCCGGCTGATCTGGTGCTTATCGCAGCGGGCTTTCTGGGAAGCCAGAAATATGTGACCGATGCATTTAAGGTTGCAACCACTGCACGTACCAATGTGGAGACGAAACCGGAGGCTTACGAGACAAGCGTACCGAGAGTTTTCACAGCAGGTGACATGCACAGAGGCCAGTCCCTGGTAGTCTGGGCAATCCGGGAAGGCAGGGAAGCAGCAAAAGCTGTGGATGAATCGTTGATGGGGTATTCTTATCTGTAAAACATGCTGGTACAGCGAATATTAAGTAACCGCCATATTGACTTGTCTGAATTTTTATCTGCGTCAATATAGCAGAAACTTAATTTTCGCTGTACTAGATAGGAAAGAATATGAACTATTCATCAATTAGAAACAAGAAAGAATGACAAGTGTAAATATATCACAAAGAGACAGGATGTACCTGACAGATGGCCAGGATGATCCTGTTTTTTTGTGTTTTTTAAAATTTTTTTCTTTTTTTCCAAAAACCGCGAAATATGTGAAACTTTTGTGATGGTTGGTATGCTAAAATGACCCAAAATGGAAAATAGGTTTACTGTCTGGGTGCCTTAATCTGCCCTGACGGAAGAATTCAAAATAGAGGTTGATGAAATGAAAAATACGTTAAGAAAAAGAATCATGAGTGGTCTTCTAGCGGGAGTTTTGTTCTTATCCAATACCAATGTCACAGCCGGGGCCGAGGATATGGGATTTATTTCCGGGGATAGCTGGGAAAGCCAGGAGGCGGAAGAAGGAAATGTAACTGGGGAAGAAGATTTTTCTTCAGGAGAAACTGGAAAAATAACGGAAGATGCGAACGGACAGGAAAATGATGATGAACAGAAGTCTGGTGAGTTGGACTCTGATCAGGCGGCAGATTCCATGGAAAGAGGACAGGCATCCCAGGAAGTGTCTGCGACAGTGACACCAGAAGAGGGATTCTCAGCTGGAGAGGGAGATGCTGAAGGTCCCATGGTGCTGGATGAAGAAGGAGATACTCCGGAGAGTAATGTGGCTTCCGGATATTTCCGGGTAACTGGAAGTATTGCTTATGATGAAACGTTAGATGGAACAGACTGGAAATCCCTGGTGCGGCCATCTGAATTTGAGCAGCCGATTACCGTGACTCTGACGTATAAGGATAGTGATGGTAATTCCCATGATATTGATTATAATGCACAGAGTGATTTGTCTAAAAATGATTTTTATCTGAAATTTGTCCATGATGGAGATGGCGGGGGCGATTTCACAATTGAGAATGTGCCCAAAAGTGTGACAGTAGATGGTACTGTATATAATGTTACGTCTTATTCGGTTAATGTAAAGCCAAACCTTCCATATTATGAGAGTGGTGCTCCGATTTCTGGTACTATTACGGATTCTACTACAGCAGGAGCAGAAACCTTGCATCTTAAGCTGAAATCACAGACATTAACCTTGAATCCAACCGTTACGCCAGAGGGAACGGATAATCCCAGCTTTAATATGAAGGTTTCCTATCACAATCAATATTTGACGGATGGAGATAGAAAACTTGAATTATCTTATAACCCTGTAACGGGAAATCCTACAACAGTTTATGTTCCGATTGGTATTAAATATGAAGTTACCCAGGTGGAAAAAGAGGGGTATCGTTTAGATAAAAAAA
>JAQXQS010000060.1 GCA_029101305.1 Clostridia bacterium
GCGAGATCCATGACTTACGGAGACTTAGGCGCGAAGGCTCTCCTGAGCGTCTTAGTCGTAGTTAGTCATTAGCTTGCCGGAACGTTGCTCCGCACGGCGGTGAATATACATTGCCAGACCGCGTCCGGGAATCGACATCCAGCACATTAAATAGCAAGTGAGTGCAATATAAAAAATAAATAAAAACACAGAAATGAATTTGTGCAATATGTAGAACACTTGGAAAATAATAAAAAATTTCAAAAAGTAGTTGTTAAAAGATTATCATTGTGGTATCTTAATGAAAGCGGAAAAAACAAATATTTTATGCGGAGACCAAGAGGGAAACGTCCTTTTGTTGAGAAATGTTTATAAATAAACAAAAAGTGACATGACTTGAACCAGGAAAACAGGCGGAAAATCATCTGTGTTTCTGGTTTAGCCCATGTCACAAGGCAGAAAATAAAGTTTTACCCGCTTTTTTTCTAACTGTGATTGTTAAAAAATAAACAAGAAACAAAGGGCATCACACAGGGAAAACCAACGAATCCCACGGAAAAGTAACCAAATGAAGTGGAAAGTTGACACAATCCCACAAACCCCATGAAAGGAGTTTTTTATGAGCAGCAAAATCACCATTATCGGAGCTGGAAGCGTTGGCTCCACAATTGCGTACACACTGGCACACGACGAGATCGCTTCCGAGATTGTTCTGATCGACATCAACAAGGAGAAGGTGGAAGGCGAGGTTATGGACATTGAGCAGGGAACCTGCTTCAGAAGCCCTGTATCTCTGGTAGCCGGAGATTACGCAGACGCAAAAGATTCTGACATCGTAATCATTACATCCGGAATTGCCCGCAAACCTGGACAGACCAGAATTGAGCTTACTCAGACAAACGTAAACATTCTGAAGAGCATTACTCCCCAGATCGTAAAAGAAGCTCCAAATGCAAAGTATATCATCGTAAGCAATCCGGTAGACATTATGACCTATGTGTTTACCAAGATTTCCGGACTTCCGGAGAATCAGATCATGGGCTCTGGAACCATCCTTGATACAGCAAGACTTCGCTACGGACTTTCCGAGCATTTCCAGGTGGCACAGGGAAATATTCACGCATATGTTTTCGGAGAACACGGCGATACATCCTTTATTCCATGGACAGGTGCTTACATTTCCGGCCTCAGCACTGATGAGTATTATGAAGAAATGAAAGCTCACGGTAAAGATGTAAAACCATTGGACAAAGAAGCCATGCTTGAATACGTTCAGAAATCCGGCGGAAAAGTAATTGCAAAGAAAGGCGCAACCTTCTACGCTGTATCTGCAACTGTCTGCCAGCTGGTAGGCCTGATCCTGGCTGCTTCTGATTCCCTCGCAACTGTATCTTCCATGCTTCATGGTGAGTACGGAATTGAGGATGTGTGCCTGAGTACTCTTACCCTTGTTGGTCCAAATGGTATCCAGGGAAAAGTTCAGATGCGCATGAACAAAGAAGAGGTAGCGTTGCTGAGAAAGAGTGCAGATGCGCTGAAAGAAGTAATCGCACAGATCGAACTGTAAGAGTTGTAGGAATAAGAAAGGAACAAGAAGCATGAAGTACAGTTATTATCCAGGATGTACCCTGAAGAATAAGGCAAAAGATCTGGATGCCTATGCCAGAGCTTCTGCGAAAGCACTGGGCTTCGAAATGGAAGAGATAGAAGACTGGCAGTGCTGCGGGGGTGTATATCCCCTTGGCAGCGATGAAATTGCTACCAAGCTTTCTTCCGTCCGTGCTTTAAATGACGCAAAAGAAAAAGGACAGGATCTGATCACGGTCTGTTCAGCCTGTCATCATGTGCTCAAACGTGTGAATGACGACATGAAAAATGTGGATGACATCCGCACGAGAGCCAATAACTATCTGAAACTGGATACTCCGTATGAGGGAGAGACAAATGTCCTTCATTATCTGGAAGTGCTCCGCGATGAAGTTGGATTTGATGAGATCAAAAAGAAAGTAGTCAATCCTTTAAAAGGCAAAAAAATCGGCGCCTACTATGGCTGCCTGCTTTTAAGACCTGGCAAGATCATGGCATTTGACAATCCGGAAAACCCGACTATTATGGAAGATTTTATTCGTGCCCTGGGTGCAGAGCCGGTAGTTTATCCATACCGTAATGAGTGCTGCGGCGGCTATATTTCCCTGAAAGAAAAAGACATGGCACAGAATATGTGTGAAAAGATCATGGACAGTGCAAAAGGCTTCGAGGCAGACATGCTGATCACAGCCTGTCCACTTTGCATGTATAACCTGAGAAAGAACGGAAACGGCGCTCTTCCTGTTTATTATTTCACAGAACTTCTTGCAGAAGCTCTTGGCGTAAAAGAGGAGGTAGCGAAATAATGGCTTATACATATGGAAACAAAGAAAATGCAGCGGAAAGAATTAAAGAGATTTCCGGAGTCAATCCCTTAAAGTGCATGAAATGTGGCAAATGTTCCGCAACCTGTCCTGCATTTAATGAAATGGATATCAAACCTCACCAGTTTGTAACTTATGTACAGAACGGCGACATCGAATCATTGGCACAGTCAAAATCCTTATGGAAATGCCTCTCCTGCTTTGCATGTGTGGAGCGCTGCCCAAGAGATGTAAAGCCTGGAAAACTGATCGACGCTGCAAGACAGCTGGTTGTCCGTGAACGTGGACAGAACTATCTGACCGCAGACGAGATTCCAGAGCTGCTTGATGAGGACACACCACAGCAGCTGCTGGTAAGTGCTTTCAGAAGATACAGGAGGTGAGAAAAAGGTGCAGAGAATAGGTGTATTCGTATGTCATTGTGGTACCAACATTGCAGCCACAGTTGATGTAAAAAAAGTAGTAGAGATGGCGGCAAAAGAGCCTGGCGTAGTTCATGCGGAAGATTACCAGTATATGTGTTCCGAAGCTGGACAGGCCAAGATCATCAATGCCATTCATGAGAAAAATCTGACAGGAATCGTAGTCTGTTCCTGTTCCCCGCGTATGCATGAGGCTACTTTCCGTAAAGCAGCTGAAAAAGCGGGCTTAAACCCATATATGGTAGAGATTGCCAATATCCGTGAGCACTGCTCCTGGATCCACAAGGATATGGAAGAAGCTACCTTAAAGGCAGTGATCCTTGCAAGAGCTGCCATCGCAAAGGTAAATCTGGATGCTCCTCTTCAGCCAGGAGAGAGCCTTGTAACAAAACGTGCTCTTGTAATCGGCGGAGGTATTGCCGGAATCCAGTCAGCCCTTGATATCGCAGAGGCTGGTTATGAAGTTGATATTGTTGAGAAGCTTCCAAGTATCGGTGGAAGAATGTCCCAGCTTGATAAGACATTCCCGACTCTGGACTGTTCTGCATGTATCCTTACCCCGAAGATGGTAGAGGCAGCAGCACATGAGAAGATCAATATTTATACATACAGTGAAGTTGAAAAGGTAAGCGGTTTCGTTGGTGACTTCACAGTTGATATCCGTAAAAAAGCAAGAAGCGTGGATATGAGCAAATGTACCGGATGCGGTGTCTGCTCAGAGAAATGCCCGTCTAAGAAAAATCCAAACGAATTTAACCGCGGCCTGAACAACAGAAGTGCCATTTACATTCCGTTTGCGCAGGCAATCCCAAATGTTCCGGTAATTGACCGTGAGAACTGTATCAAGTTCAAAACCGGAAAATGCGGTGCCTGCTCCAAGGTTTGCGCAGCTGGTGCTATCGACTATGAGCAGAAGGATGAGATCATCACACAGAAATACGGTGCCATCGTGGTTGCAACTGGTTTCGATGTGATCCCTCTTGATAAATATGATGAGTATGCTTACAGCCAGAGCAAGGATGTTATCACCTCCCTGGAATTGGAGCGTATCATGAACGCAGCAGGACCGACGAAAGGTCATCTGGAGAGACTTTCCGATGGAAAATCCCCGAAGAATATTGTATTTGTACAGTGTGTTGGAAGCCGTTGCTCAGACGAAAGAGGAAAGAGCTATTGCTCCAAGATCTGCTGTATGTACACTGCAAAGCATGCTATGCTGATCCGTGATAAATATCCGGATACAAATGTAACAGTATTCTATATCGACGTGCGTACTCCTGGAAAGAACTTTGATGAGTTCTACAGAAGAGCCGTTGAAGACTACGGTGTAAATTATGTAAAAGGCCAGGTTGGAAAAGTAATTCCACAGCCGGATGGAACTCTTATGGTTCAGGCTTCTGACCTTCTGGAAAACAAACAGATCCTTATGGAAGCAGATATGGTAGTTCTTGCAGCTGCCATTGAGCCAAACAAGGATGTAAGAAAAATTGCAACTATGCTTACCGCAAGTATTGATACCAACAATTTCCTCACAGAGGCACATGCAAAGCTTCGTCCTGTTGAGTCTCCTACCGCTGGTATTTTCCTTTCTGGTGTTTGCCAGGGACCAAAAGACATTCCAGAGACAGTTGCACAGGCTGGCGCAGCAGCAGTAAAGGCAATCGGCCTTCTTGCAAAAGACAAGCTGACCACCAACCCTTGTACGGCCCATTCTGACGAGCTCCTTTGCAACGGCTGCTCCCAGTGTGCAAATGTGTGCCCGTACGGTGCGATTTCCTATGAGGAAAAACAGGTAAATGACCACGGAATCCGTGAGACAAGAAGAATCGCAGTAGTAAATAATGCTCTTTGCCAGGGCTGTGGTGCTTGTACTGTAACCTGCCCGTCCGGAGCAATGGATCTGCAGGGATTCTCCAACAGACAGATTTTAGCGGAGGTAGATGCAATATGTCGATAGAAACAAATGAAGAATTCAGACCCAAGATCGTGGCATTCTGCTGTAACTGGTGCAGCTACGCTGGTGCAGACCTTGCAGGAAGCAGCCGTCTTTCCTATCCTGCAGATGTAAAGATCATTCGTGTGCCATGTTCCTGCCGTGTAAATCCAATGTTCATTCTCCGTGCTTTTGAGAAAGGCGCTGACGGCGTGATCATGTGCGGCTGCCACCCGGGAGACTGCCATTACACAACCGGAAACTATTACGCAAGAAGACGTATGACCCTTCTTTTCTCCATGCTGGACTTCATTGGTGTGGAAAACGGCCGTACCCGTGTAGAGTGGGTATCAGCAGCAGAAGGTGTAAAATTCTCCCAGACTATGAATGAATTTGTGGAAAAGATTCATTCTCTGGGTAAAAACGTCAGATTGGAGGATTTAAGATGCAGGAATTGATCAATCGTGCAAAAGAGCTGCTGGCTGATGGAACTGTAGCACGTGTTCTTGGCTGGAAAGCCGGAGACCTGCCTTACAATCCGGAAGCGGCATATTTCGAAACAGCAGAAAGCCTGGATGAATTCGTTTACAATGGCTTCTGCGGTGCCAATTTAAGTAAGATGATGATCGAGGCTTCCAAGTTAGAAGGCAAAACACTTGTCTGTCTGAAGCCTTGTGATACCTATAGTTTTAACCAGCTGATCAAAGAACACCGTGTAGACCGTGAAAA
>JAQXQS010000061.1 GCA_029101305.1 Clostridia bacterium
TTTGGTTATTGTACCGAGTTTATCGTCCTTTTGAATCAGCCTATGCCGGAGGAAGAGGAACATCGTTTTAAAGAATTTTTAACTTCCATCGGTGATTCCATTGTCCTTGTTGCAGACGATGAAATCGTAAAAGTACATGTACACACCAACCATCCTGGACAGGCCTTTGAGAAAGCCCTGACCTACGGTGCCCTTTCCCGAATGAAGATCGATAACATGCGTGAGGAGCATCAGGAGAAACTGATCAAGGATGCAGAGAAGCTTGCCAAGGAGCAGGAAGAGCAGGAGAAGAAGGAAGCCGCAGCGAAAGCTGCTAAGGAGCGCAAGAAATACGGCTTCATCAGCGTTTCCGTTGGAGAGGGTCTTTCCAGCCTGTTTAAAGAGCTGAATGTAGATTATATCATTGAGGGCGGACAGACCATGAACCCCAGCACAGAGGACATGCTGAATGCCATTGCTAAGGTAAATGCAGATACGATTTATATTTTCCCGAATAATAAGAATATTGTCCTTGCGGCAAATCAGGCAAGAGACCTGACTGAGGATAAAGAAATCGTGGTTGTTCCTACCAAGACAATTCCACAGGGAATCACAGCCTTGATCAGCTTCCAGACGGAGATGACCGGAGAAGAGAATCTGGAGGGCATGATGGAGGCTGTATCCATGGTAAAGACCGGCCAGGTTACTTATGCAGTCCGCGACACCAGACTGGATGAGAAAGAGATCCACGAAGGTGACATTATGGGAATCGGAGATCACGGAATCCTTGCAGTAGGTAAGGGACGCGAGAGCGTTGCCAAAGAGATGGTGGCAGCTA
Organism: Clostridia bacterium; assembly: GCA_029101305.1. Lineage (GTDB taxonomy): Bacteria > Bacillota > Clostridia > Lachnospirales > Lachnospiraceae > Blautia_A. The sequence goes on from JAQXQS010000061.1 coordinate 818, forward strand.
TGGTAGATGAGGACTCTGAAGTGATCAGTATTTACTATGGTGCGGATACCAAAGAAGAGGATGCACAGCAGCTTGCAGCAGATCTTGAGGAAGCATATCCAGACTGCGAGGTTGAGGTGAACATGGGCGGACAGCCAATCTACTATTATATTATTTCTGTTGAGTAATAAAGCGGTATTATACTGGAAATCCGTAATATAAGGATGTCATAGCCACAATTTTGTGGTGGCAGATGAAAGATAAAAATACTAAGAGGGCGGGAATGTTCCGCCCTTTTGTTTTATGAAAAGAGGGAAAAACAGTGACGAAACTTCTTCGGGAGCTGAAGGGCGTAGGAGAAAAAACAGAAAAATTATTTGGAAAGCTTGGAATCACCACAACCGATGATCTGCTTCATTATTATCCAAGAAATTATGACGCATATGAAGCGCCAGAAGAGATCGGTTCCCTGAAGGAGAATTCGGTTGCAGCTATCCGGGGGACTGTTACCACAGGCGTTTATGCGAACAAAATCCGTAATCTCCAGGTTATCTCCATTACTGTGGCGGATACTACCGGCAGGCTTCCGGTGGTGTGGTTCAATGCCCCCTATGTGAAAAATATTCTGAAAAAAGGCAGCTGCTTCATTCTCCGTGGTAAGGTTTCAAGGAAAAAAGGACGGCTGGAAATGGAACATCCGGAGATTTTTACCCCGGCAGCATATGAGGAGATCCTTCACAGTATGCAGCCTGTGTATGGGCTTACAGCCGGACTTTCCAATAAACTGATCATCAAACTGGTGCACCAGATCCTTGAAGAACAGAATCTGCAGGCGGAGTTTCTGCCAGATGAAATAAAAGAATTCTACCATCTGGCAGACGATAATTATGCTATTTCCACGATCCATTTTCCGGCGAATATGCAGGAACTGCTGGTAGCAAGAAAACGTCTGGTATTTGATGAATTTCTGCTATTCATACTGGCAGTCCAGATCCTGAAAGGGAAAACAGAGGAGGCGCCGAATGCATTTCCCATGAAGCCTGTCTGGACTACGGAACAGATTATGGAGGGACTTCCCTACCGTCTGACTGGGGCCCAGCTAAATGCCTGGCATGAGATAGAAAGGGATCTTTGCAGTCACAGCCTTATGTCCAGGCTGGTGCAGGGGGACGTTGGAAGCGGAAAGACGATCCTGGCATTTCTGGCTATGATCCTGACTGTGGAAAATGGCTACCAGGCAGCGCTGATGGTGCCCACAGAGGTACTGGCAAACCAGCACTTTGAAGCATTTACGAAGCTTATGGAAGAGCAGGAAATCACATCCTGTCATCCGGTCCTTCTTACTGGTTCCACAACCCAGAAGGAGAAAAGAAGAATCTATGGAGAGATTGCATCTGGGGAGGCGAATGTGATCATTGGTACCCATGCACTGATCCAGGAAAAAGTAGTATATGAAAATCTTGGCCTTGTGATTACAGATGAGCAGCACCGGTTTGGGGTTAAGCAAAGGGAAGCGTTGACTACCCGTGGGAATGCCCCGCATGTGCTGGTTATGAGTGCGACACCGATTCCGAGGACACTTGCTATCATTGTATATGGAGATCTTGACATTTCCATTATTGATGAGCTTCCCGCTATGCGTCTGCCGATCAAGAATTGTGTGGTTGGTACATCTTACCGGCCTAAGGCATATTCGTTTATTGAGAGACAGATCCGGGAGGGCCGTCAGGCTTATATCATCTGTCCGATGGTGGAGGAAAGCGAAGGCGCAGACGGGGAAAACGTTACAGACTATACAGCACGCATCCGTGAGATCTTCCCATCTGATATTTCCATTGGAATGCTCCATGGAAAAATGAAAGCAAAAGAAAAAAATCAGATTATGGAGCAGTTTGCTGCAGGAGAAATTCAGATTCTGGTTTCGACCACCGTAGTGGAGGTTGGCGTAAATGTGCCAAATGCCACTGTGATGATGGTAGAAAATGCGGAACGTTTTGGCCTGGCACAGCTTCATCAGCTAAGAGGGCGTGTAGGACGTGGGGAATATCAGTCTTATTGTATTTTTATGCAGGGAAATGAAGAGGAGGAGACTTCCAAACGGCTGGAGATCCTAAACAAATCTAACGATGGATTTTTTATTGCCGGAGAGGATTTAAAACTTCGTGGCCCTGGGGATCTGTTTGGAATCCGCCAGAGCGGACAGCTGGAATTCCGGATCGGTGACATATATCAGGATTCAGATGTGCTGAAAGCTGCCAGTGATGCAGCAGGCGGAATCCTGGATCTGGACCGGGAGCTGGAACTGCCCCAGCATGAAAAACTAAAGGAAAGATTAAATTCTTATATGAAATATGACCTTGAAAACCTTGGATTGTAGTGTTTTATAGGGAAATAGACGACGAAAAAAACAGTGAAAATCCGTCTTTTTTTGGTAATAACTGTGTGGGAAAACCAAAATTATCAGGATTTTAGGATTTGGACCCAGGGATTTCTTGAAATTGGCAGGCGTTGTTTGTGAATTTTTACCTATGAAGCTGTGAAAAAAGCTTGTCAAGGGGGAAATTACCAAAACTTGCAAAAAAATCTGATTCGTAGTATTCTAACCTAGAAACGAAATCGAAGAATATTTTCACCGTCAAGGAGGCTATTATAATGGCTACAAAGAGAACTACAAAAAAAGCAGAGACAATGGCAGCCAAGAAGGCAGCAAAGGCAGCTGAGGTTAAGACGACAGCTGCAGCTGAAGTAAAGGCAGAGCCATCTAAAGCAGAGGCTGTTAAGACTGCTGTTGTTGAGACTGTTAAAGCAGCTACAGAAACTGTTAAGGCAGCTACTGAGACAGTTAAAGAGACAGCTAAGGAAGCTGTTAAGGAGACTGCAAAGGCTCCGGCTAAGACTACTGCTGCAAAGACAGAGGTTAAGAAGCCTGTAAGAAGAACTACCAAGAAGGCAGCTGTTGCAGCTGAGGAAGTTTTCATTCAGTATGCAGGTAAGGAATTCACTACCAAGGATCTGGTGTCTGATGTGAAGAAGGCTTGGACAGAGATGACCGGAAAGAAAGAAGAAGACATCCAGGATATTAAAGTTTACGTTAAGACAGAAGAGAATAAGGCTTATTATGTAGTAAACGGTGAGGCTGAGGGACATTACATCGAGCTGTAATGGGAATCCTTGTAAAAGGGGCTCCGGGATCTGTAAAAGCAGATTTCCGGGGCTTTTTTGGTTCAGGGAGGGGACGTGAGAGGAAGTGTGTGCGCTTTGGGGCTGTGTCAAAATGAGCCGTCTGGCTGCGCCGCCTAGTGACATGAAAAATTGCAAACTCGCCCTTGCAGGGCTCAGACAGTGCAATTTTTCATGTCGCTATGCTCGCCAGACGGCTCATTTTGCCAATGCCCCAAAGCGCACACACTTCCTCTCACTGGTTGCTGGCTGGCGGAAAAAAGGGACGGCGGCTGCGGAGCAGCGCCTGGGAGTTGGGAGGTGGGGGCGAAAGAAATAGCTGGACAAAAGGGGACAAATAGGATAAAATATTTAGTGCGAATGACCCCGTGGTTCCGGGGTTCTTTTTTTGAAATGGAAGCTTTGAGATAGATTGTTGCGATAGATGATAGAAAGGGAAATTATGTTTAACGAAATTGATTTCAGTAAGATAGATACCAGTGGAAATCCGCCCCAGGATGATACGGAGCGCCAGTATTATTATATGGCCAAGCTTGCAGATATGGTTAAGGAGAGGGCACTGGAGCTGGGACGGCCGGTGACTTATTGTCTTCAGACTTTTGGATGTCAGATGAATGAGAAGCAGTCTGAGGTTGTGGCAGGGATTATGGACGAGATCGGATTTCAGAGACAGGAGTCTGAGGATGCGGATATTGTGATCTATAATACCTGTACTGTCCGTGAGAATGCGAATCTGAAGGTTTATGGACGCCTTGGTAAGCTTCACAGTCTGAAGAAATCTAACCCGGATATGAAGATTGCCCTGTTTGGCTGCATGATGCAGGAGAAGCAGGTTGTGGACAAGATCCAGAAGGATTATCCATTTGTAAATCTGGTATTTGGAACCCATAATATTTTTAAATTTGCGGAGCTTTTTTATGAGATGGAGAACCGGGAAGGCCAGCTGATCGATATCTGGGATGGCACAGATAAGATTGTGGAGGAGCTTCCTACAGAGCGTAATTATTCCTTTAAATCTGGTGTAAACATTATGTTTGGCTGTAATAATTTCTGCAGCTATTGTATTGTACCGTATGTAAGAGGACGTGAGAGAAGCCGTGAGCCGGAGGCAATCGTGAAAGAGATTAAGGCGCTGGTTGCAGATGGCGTCACAGAGGTTATGCTCCTTGGACAGAATGTAAATTCCTATGGAAAGACACTGAAGAATCCGGTGACTTTTGCCCAGCTTCTTGAAATGGTAGAAGGAATAGAGGGACTGAAGCGAATCCGTTTTATGACTTCCCATCCGAAGGATCTTTCCGATGAACTGATCGAGTACATGGGCAAGAGTAAGAAGGTCTGCCATCATCTGCATCTTCCTATGCAGTCAGGCAGCAGCCGTATCCTGAAGGTGATGAACCGTCATTATGACAAGGAGAAATATCTTGACCTGGTAGCGAAGATCCGTAAGGCAGTGCCGGATATTTCCCTGACTACAGATATCATCGTAGGCTTCCCTGGTGAGACAGAGGAGGATTTCCAGGAGACACTGGATGTGGTTGCGAAATCTGATTTTGACACAGCATTTACCTTTATCTATTCCAAGAGAAGCGGGACTCCTGCTGCGAAGATGGAGGATCAGATTCCGGAGGATGTGGTAAAAGACCGTTTTGACCGTCTTCTGAAGCTGGTTCAGGAGAAGGGCAGAGAAGTGTCTTCCAGATTCCAGGGGGAAGTGCATGAGGTTCTGGTAGAGACAGAGAGCAAGGAGAAGGGAATTTTCACAGGAAGAACCCAGTATAATCTGCTGGTTCATTTTCCGGGAACTCCGGATCTGCTCGGTAAATATGTGAATGTTCGTCTGGATACCTGTAAAGGCTTCTATTATATGGGGACACGGGTGTAAGAGGAAATTTTTTCTGCGACGAAATGTCTTAGAAAAAACGGAGCCTGTGATGCGAAATTATGAGAAAACATGAAATCTATGAATCGCGGAGCGCATTGCGGTAAAGATCGTGAATAGTAACATATAATTTGCGAAAAAGCACATAAAATATGCAAAAAAGGTTGCATTTTTGTGTAAAATAGTGCACAATTATGGTATTAACCACTCGTGAGAAAGGCGGCACCTGAAATGGTGAAAGGTCTGTTGAAGAAGTTTTATGCATTACTAAAAAAGGAAGCAGTTCATGAGAATGAACCCCAGCGTATTCTGTTCCTTTTGCGGAATATGCTGCTGTTTCTGACTCTTTATTTCTTGATTTTTCCGGCGGTTATGTGTCTGGTGGGACCAAGGACAGAGGTATGGGTAGCGCTTGTATTTGCAGTGTTGAGCCTGGGAGCTTTTTACGGGACATACCGTGTCAGGGTACAGACCAGTGTGCTGATATGTGTAACCCTGCAGCTGGCATGGGTGATCGCTTTTGTTCTGATGTATGGATGGGACTGTGGCATCCAGCATCTGATGTTCGAGATGATCGTGCTTTTGTATTTTTCCATTTATAATGCCTTGATCTATAAGATTGGATATACGGTTTTTCTGTTTATCGTGCGCTTTTGTCTGTTTATGTACTGCAGAAGCCATGTGCCGTATTTCCCTCTTTCAGAAACGGCAACAGTTGTGATACAGGTTGTGAATATGGTTCTGGCATTCCTGCTTATCGGAATCGCATGCGGAGCGTTCAGTTCCAATGTGGAATCCGCTGAGAAGAAGCTGGTATTGTATAATGAGCAGCTGAAGAAACAGGCAGGAACGGATCCCCTTACAGGTCTGTGGAATCGCCGCCAGATGATGCAGTATATTACAGAGAAGCATAAGAAGGATCCGAAAATGGCTTTTACCCTTGGAATGGGAGATATTGATTTCTTTAAGCGTATCAATGACCATTGGGGACACGACTGCGGTGATGCGGTTCTTGTATGGATCACGAAGCACATGAGCCGTGAATTATCAGAGCATGCCAAGCTGTGCCGCTGGGGTGGAGAAGAGTTTATTTTCTTTTTCCCGGACATGAATGGAGACGAGGTCTGCACGATTCTGAATGTGCTGCGTATGAAGCTGGATAATGATCCATTTGACTGGAAGGGAGAATGGATTCCGGTCACCATGACTTTTGGTGTGGAGGAGAATGATTTCCATTCCAACATTGATACTTTGTTAAAAAATGTAGACGATAAACTTTATATGGGGAAAGAACAGGGAAGAGACCGGGTGATTTATTAAACTCACCTGGTCTTTTGTCAAACAGGGATTTAAGACTGCAGGTGTGAAACAGGCTGCTGTGGAAACTGGGAACAGAAACTGTTTCGGAGAAAGCTTGTATAGAATATACAAGTTCAAGGTTGTATTTCTTGTAAAAATCCTTTAAAATCTATCTAACAAAAGCAATAAGCAGGAGAGTCGGACTTATATGTATAAGGATGAAGAAATTAAAAAGAAAGTAAAGACAGGGACATGGACCAGAGAGGATACAGCACGCTGTATAGAGGATCTGGAGCAGGCACCTGATCTTACTGTATATACAGAAGAAATCTATTCCGTAAGTTATGGT
>JAQXQS010000062.1 GCA_029101305.1 Clostridia bacterium
CAAGGGCGAGTTTGCAATTGTTTATGTCACTAGGCGGCGCAGCCAGACGCCCCATTTCGCCACCGCCCCCAGGCGGCCCCCACTTCCTCTCACGTCCCCTATACACACAAAAAAACAGGGCGCCTCAAGCACCCTGCTTCATCCTCTTAATAACCTTCAAACGTGTAAATTCCTCACGCTCCTTCTCCTCCAAAGCATTCGAAATATCCTTGGTAAGAGCCTCAAACTTCGGAATCGTAATATTCTTAAGCGCATTCGCCCTCTTCTGCGTCTTCTTAATATTGCTGGCCAGACGAATCGCCGAATTCTCAATCATAGACAACCTGATAGAAAGCTCCTTCACCTTCTCAAAAGCCGCCTTCGCCTCATCCAGAGACATCTTCGTACTATAATAAGCATATGTGGGCGTATTCCCCGACTTATCATACTCCACCAGCGGGATCTCCGTACCCATAACACTACGTGTCTTGATACGGATAGAATTCTCCACCGGCACCGTATGGGAAATCTGATACACAAACGCGATACCCATCTCCATATTCGCCTTCTGAAGGGCCTCATACGCAGTACGGAACGTCTCATCGATCTGTCCCTGGATATCCTTCGCCTGATCAACCAGATTCATCATCTCACGAATCAGAATATTACGCTTTTTATCCATCAGTTCATAACCCTGACGGGAAAGAGCAAGTGAATTTTTAGCCAGAATTAAATTACCTTTGGTCGGAAAGGTATTCGGATCCATTTACGTCACCTCACTCTTTATTTGGTCGTTTCGTGATAATACTGATCCAGGATCTTTGTATCAATACGGTCAAGTTCTTCCTTCGGAAGCATACCCAGAAGCTCCCAGCCCTTATTCAGGGTATCAATGATACTTCTGTTCTCTGTATCTGTCTGACCTACAAACTCAGACTCAAATGCTTTACCAAATTCCAGATACTTCTTATCCAGAGGTGAAAGCTCATCCTCACCGATAACAGAAGCAAGGGCTCTGGCATCTCCCACCTTCGCATAGCAGGAGAAAAGCTGGTTGGCAACATCCTGGTGATCCGCTCTTGTAAAGCCTTCACCGATACCATCCTTCATCAGACGGGAAAGAGACGGCAGAACATTGATCGGCGGGTAAATACCCTGTCCATGAAGCTGTCTGTCCAGAACGATCTGACCCTCAGTAATATAACCGGTAAGGTCAGGGATCGGATGGGTAATATCATCATTTGGCATGGTCAGGATCGGGATCTGGGTAACAGAACCGGTACCGCCAGCCACAATACCTGCACGCTCATACAAAGTAGCAAGTTCACTGTAAAGGTATCCAGGATAACCTTTACGGGAAGGAATCTCACCTTTAGAGGAAGAAACCTCACGCATAGCCTCACAGAAAGAAGTGATATCTGTAAGGATAACCAGGATATGCATACCCTTTTCAAAAGCAAGATACTCAGCTGCAGTCAGGGCGATCTTCGGAGTCAGAAGACGCTCTACTGTCGGATCATTTGCCAGGTTCAGGAACATAACAACGTGATCGGAAGCTCCACTCTCTTCGAAGGTTCTGCGGAAGAACTCTGCGACATCGTATTTAACACCCATTGCAGCAAATACGATAGCGAAATTCTCATCAGAATCAGCACCCAGAGAAGCCTGACGCACGATCTGTGCAGCCAGCTTGTCATGGGGAAGACCATTTCCGGAGAAAATCGGAAGCTTCTGTCCACGGATCAGTGTGGTCAGACCATCAATTGCGGAAATACCGGTATTAATATAGTTTCGCGGGTACTCACGGGTAACCGGGTTCAGCGGCAGACCATTGATGTTCAGGCTTACCTCAGGGGTAATCTCTCCAAGACCATCGATTGGCTGTCCGATACCATTAAAGGTACGTCCCAGGATTTCCGGGGAAAGTCCGATTTCCATAGGATGTCCGCTAAGACGTGTATGGGTGTTTCCAAGGGACATGTTGTCTGTACCCTCGAAAACCTGAATAACTGCTTTATCTTCGTATATTTCAATGATACGGCCAAGTTTCTCGGTACCGTCATCCATACGGAAGGAGACGATTTCCTCGTAGGAAGCGTTTTTAACGCCTTCCAGAACTACAAGAGGGCCGTTTATTTCACTAAGGCCTAAATATTCAATTGCCATAAAAAACTTACCTCCCTATCAGCCGTTTCTCTCTAATACATTATCGTAGAATCTGTCGATATCTGCCTTATACTGGTCAAACATCTCAGGTTTGTTATTCGGAACATCATATTTGATGGAAATAACACGTTCAAAAATATTGTCCTCTTTCAGTACGGAAACAGGCATCCCCTGATTTACAAGGGAACGGCATTTCTCATAAAGATAAAGGATGATTTCCATCATATTGAACTGCTTGCTCATAGGCACGCAGGTATCCTCTGCATGGAATGCATTCTGCTGAAGGAATCCAAGACGGATAACCCTTGCGATCTCCAGAGTCAGCTTCTGGTCATCTGGAAGGACATCACTACCGATCAGCTTAACGATCTCCATCAGGGAGCTCTCCTGGTTCAGGATCGCCATCAGCTGGTTACGGTCACTTACAAACTTGGCTGATACATGATCTCTGTACCATGGGCTTAAATCCTCCAGATACTCACTGTAACTTGTCAGCCAGTGGATAGCCGGGAAATGACGGGCATATGCCAGAGATTTATCCAGTCCCCAGAAGCAGCGTACGAAACGCTTTGTATTCTGTGTAACAGGCTCGGAGAAGTCACCACCCTGTGGGGAAACCGCTCCGATAATGGAAACAGAACCCTCTGTTCCATTTAAGTTCTGCATCATACCAGCTCTCTCATAGAAAGCAGAAAGCTTGGAAGCCAGGTATGCCGGGAAACCTTCCTCAGCCGGCATTTCTTCCAGACGTCCGGACAACTCACGAAGAGCCTCAGCCCAACGGGAAGTAGAGTCTGCCATGATGGCAACATCATAACCCATGTCACGGTAATACTCAGCCAGTGTAACACCTGTGTAAATAGAAGCCTCACGGGCTGCAACAGGCATGTTAGATGTATTGGCGATCAGAGTAGTACGATCCATCATCAGGTTGCCAGATTTCGGGTCGATCAGTTTACTGAAGTCCTCCAGAACCTGTGTCATCTCGTTTCCACGCTCACCACAACCGATATAGATAATGATATCTGCATCAGACCATTTTGCGATCTGATGCTGTGTCATGGTTTTTCCAGTACCGAAACCTCCAGGAATCGCTGCTGTACCACCTTTTGCGATTGGGAAAAGAGTATCCAGGATACGCTGTCCGGTTACAAGCGGTACACTTGCAGGGAAACGCTTGTAAGTAGGTCTTGGCACACGGATCGGCCATTTCTGTGCAAGAGCGATATCACGCTCACTGCCATCAGAAAGACGGACCGTTACGATGGGATCAAGGATTGTATAAGCTCCGTCCGGAACAGCCTTGATAACCTCAGCCTCTCCGATTGTAGGCGGAACCATGGATTTGTGAAGAATGGAAGCTGTCTCCTGTGTCTCTGCGATAATTGTGCCTGCGCTAACCATATCTCCTACTTTAACAGTTACATGAACATCCCATTTCTTAGAGGTGTCAAGGGAATCAACGCTGACACCACGGGAAATATATTTTCCGGAGGTTTTCGCAATCTCCTCCAGCGGACGCTGGATACCATCGAAAATGTTATGAATGATACCCGGTCCAAGAAGAACGGAAATGGCATCGCCTGTTCCTATTACTGTATCCCCTGGCTTCAGTCCTGTTGTCTCCTCGAAAACCTGTACCGTAGTCATGCCTTTTTTCAGACCAATGACCTCTCCTACCAGTTTCTCAGGTCCAACATAAACCATCTCGGAAATCTTAAATCCCGGATCGCCTTTCAGATAGATAACAGGACCGTTAACGCCGTAGATAATACCTGTTTTACTCATGGCTCAGCCCTCCGTCAAATTTGAATTCTTTTTTCAGCTTCTCATAAGCGCCCATGAAGGAATTGTCGATCAGGATATTCTTAGCAGGGATCGTCGCTTTGATACCGCCCATAAACGGCTCGTCAGAAATCTCAACTGTAAATCCTGTTTTTGCAACGATGGAACGCTGTAATGCGGAATCTTCCGGGGAAAGATAGATAAAAATCTGGTCATTTCCCGCAAATTCTCTGGCCTTCTGGATCTTCTGGCAAAGATAGTCCTGGTATTCAGGGCTTTCCATGAAGTCTTCCAGATGGTTCTTCACTTCTACAAAAAGCTCATTTCTAAGCTCATTCTGTTTGGTTGTCCAGTCACGTCTTAAAGTCAGCTGCTCTGCAGAGAGTGCCTTGTTTACCTCACGGGTAGCATTCTCTGTCTCTGCTTTGATCTGTGCCTCGGCATCCATTTTTCTTGATTCTTTATGCTTTTTCAGCATTTCGTCAAGACTCTTCTTATGTGCATCCAGTTCGGCCTGTGCCTGTGTCTGGGCTTCCGCAACAGAAGTGTCGTAGAAATGCTGCAGTTTTTCTTCAATTGTCATGCTTGGTCTTCTCCTGCCTATAACTTTAAGCCAATGGCTTCGTTCACATATGAAGTGATAAAATCAGGTCCACGACCTGTACCATGCCTGTCAGGGATTTCGATGATCA
>JAQXQS010000063.1 GCA_029101305.1 Clostridia bacterium
CTGAGTCATGTCGCGGACATCCACACCATCTACTTTAACAGAACCCTTTGTCACATCATAGTATCTGGGAATCAGATTGATCAGGGTACTCTTACCACTTCCAGTACTTCCGATCACTGCGATTGTCTGACCTTTCTTTGCCTTAAAGGAAATGTCTGTCAGTACATTCTCACCTGCTTCCGGGTAAGCGAAGGATACATGGTCAAATTCAATCTCACCTTTCACATTTTCTGACGGATGTACCGGAGTTTCCGGATCCTGAATAGAAACCTCTGTTTTCAGAACCTCATCAATACGAAGTGCTGCCACATTTGCTCTCGGGAGCATAATGGACATTGCAGTGATCATCAGGAAGGACATAATGATCTGCATTGCATACTGGATAAATGCCATCATATTTCCAACCTGCATGGTTCCATTATCAACCCCATGTGCACCGAAATAAATAATCGCAACAGATACCCCGTTCATGATCAGCATCATGATCGGCATCATAAAGGTCATACAGCGGTTTACAAACAGGTTGGTCTTTGTAAGGTCTGCATTTGCTTTTTCAAAACGCTCTTCTTCATGTTTCTCACGGCTGAAAGCACGGATAACCGGGATACCGGTAAGAATTTCCCTGGTTACCAGGTTCAGGCGGTCGATCAGGGTCTGCAGCCTGGTAAATTTCGGCATTGCGATCTGGAACAATACCAGGATCACAAGAAGAATCAGCACCACTGCCACTGCAAGAATCCAGGTCATAGAAGAATCGGTCTGGAGTACTTTGATCACGCCACCAATACCCAGGATCGGAGCATACAGAACGATTCGGAACATCATCGTCATCACCTGCTGTACCTGCTGCACATCATTGGTACTTCGGGTGATCAGGGATGCTGTGGAAAACTTGTGATATTCATTGCTGGAGAAATGGATGACCTTGCGGTATACATTGTCTCTCAGGTCATGTCCAAGGGCTGCTGCCACTCTTGCAGAAAGGAAAGTGACACAGACAGCTGCCAGCATGATCACCAATGCCATCAGGACCATACGGATTCCGGATGTTTTGATGTAATTCATCTGGATGGCATCCAGATCCTCACCCATGGCTTCATATTCTGCCTTTACGCCGCTTACGGCAGCCTGGGTAAGAATGGATTCCGGCATATCGGAAAGCTTCTCATCTACTGCTTCTAACATCTGCTGCTTCGCCTCAGCCGGCATGGCAGCCAGAACCTGCATAGGATCTGTACCTTCCGGTATCTGCATTTTGGAAAGCATCTGCTGGCTTTCTTCGCTGCCGGAAGTAAAAGAAGTATACATCATCAGTGGTTTGCACAACAGGTCATTTAACTGGTCACGTTTATCCCCTGTGATCTCCTCCTTCAGTTCATAAGTATCGCCATCCAGGACATAATCTTCCTGGACCTCTTTGGCTGTAGCTTCGTCCATAAACACCTTCAGGCTCTCCATGGTGCTCTCTCTTAATTTCTCCGGAACACCATCCGGAATACCGCCCTGCTGGATACCTACGTTGATGATCTTGGAGGTATAGTCCGGCAAAGACAGATCGCAGTAAGCCTGTAAAAACAGCAGTCCAATGATCAGGACGATGTAGCCTGCTGATTTTTTCAGATACTTCATTAATTTAATCATGCTTTGTTGTCCTTTCGTTAAATTTTATTTTTGTTTTCTCTATGGCAAAAATGCTTCAATGGCAAATCATCCGGGGATATATCCGACCCTGGCATTGCCTTGATGTTCTCCTTGATCTGGACGCAGAATCGCCGCATCAGACACAGCTCGCTTTCAGAAAATCCGGCAAGAAGCTGCTGTTCCCCTTCTTTTGCCATGCGCATTCCTTCTTTAATAATGGAACGGCCTTCCTCTGAAAGATAGATCCTGCTCACCCGCTGGTCCTTCTCATCCTGCTTACGGATGATGATACCTGCTTTCTCCAGGCGCTGTATGCTTACTGTAACGGTAGGCGGCTTCACTCCCAATTCCTTTGCAAGTTCCTTCTGGCTGCACCCGTCCCCTCTCCACAAAACTGCCAGGATCGGCATCTGACGTGGATGGATTCCCAGATTTTTCAGCTTACCAAAGCATTTCTCCATATACATCCGGCTGATTTCCATCATCATGCGCTGAATACTGCTTCCGTTGTCATTTTCCAAGTTCTCACCTCACTCGCTGTCTGTTTCTTATTTTCCGGCTTTTCTCTGTCTGGATAACAATTTTCCCTTCTGTTATCCAGTTCCTGCATTTTTTATATTGCCTGTATTTGACAATTCCGTTCATTTAGTTAGCCGACTAATTTTATAGTTTACACTTTATTACAAAAATTGCAAGTGTTTTTTGTGCAGTTTATAAAGTTTTAAGATTTATTTTTCTGTTTTAGTGGAAAGAAAGCTTTGTCAAGCTAAATATTTCCATTCAAAAAAATGCCGCCTGGAACTCTGTTTTTCACAGACTTCACAGGCGGCATCCAGCCTTTCAAAGCATTCTTTCACACAGCTTCTTCTTTAAATAAACTGATTGGTTCCCTCATCGTAATGATAATCAATAGAATCCATTTTATCCAGCAGAGATTCTTTATTAAGACCACGGCAGGTGCACAAGGCCTCCAGGGAATCATAGTAATCCCGTAACTGGGTGTTCACATAACTGAGCAGAATCATAGGATCTTTTGGTATCATAAGATTGGTTCTCCTTTGCTTTTTACTGGCTTCGCAGTAATCTTTATTTTACTTTTACTACATAATCTCCATTTTCCAGATCCAGCACCAGAGTATCGCCGGTGTGAACCTCTCCGGAAAGGATCTTACGTGCAGTAAGTGTCTCCACATATTTCTGAAGGTAACGTTTCAGCGGTCTTGCACCATAAACAGGATCGTAACCATTGTCGATCACATCCTTCTTAGCTGCATCTGTCAGTTCCAGGGAAAGCTCCTGGTCAGCCAGACGGTCATTCAGCTCTTTTACCATCAGATCAACGATACTACCGATATTGTCTTTTGTCAACGGCTTGAACATAATGATCTCATCCAGACGGTTCAAAAACTCCGGACGGAAGTGTCCACGAAGATCGTCCATAACCTCTTTCTGAGCCTCTTCTTTGATCTCACCATTTTCATCAATTCCATCCAGCAGATATGGAGATCCAATGTTGGAAGTCATAATCAGTATGGTATTCTTAAAATCTACAGTCCTGCCCTGGGAATCAGTGATACGGCCATCATCCAGTACCTGAAGCAATACGTTAAATACATCCGGATGTGCCTTCTCAATCTCATCAAACAAAACAACACTGTATGGTTTCCGGCGCACTGCCTCTGTCAGCTGTCCACCTTCTTCATATCCTACATATCCCGGAGGCGCTCCGATCAGTCTGGATACAGAATATTTCTCCATGTACTCGCTCATATCGATACGGACCATATTCTGTTCATCATCGAAAAGAGTCTGGGCAAGGGTCTTGGCAAGCTCTGTTTTACCAACACCTGTAGGTCCAAGGAATAAGAAGGAACCAATTGGTTTGGTAGGGTCTTTAATTCCTGCTTTGGAACGAAGGATGGCATCTGTTACACGGCGCACACCCTCATCCTGGCCGATAACACGTTTGTGAAGCTCATCTTCCAGATGGAGCAGCTTTGCACGCTCTCCCTCTGTCAGTCTGGCTACCGGAATACCGGTCCAACGGGAAATGATTCGGGCAATCTCATCGTCAGTTACCACTTCATGCACAAGGCTTCTGTCACTTTCCTTGGTGTTGCGCTCCTCTATTTCCAGCTGCTGCTGTAACTTCGGGAGCTCGCCATACTGCAATTCGGAAGCTTTTTCCAGATCATAATTCTGTCTTGCAATCTGGATCTGCTTATTCATATCTTCAATCTGTTCACGAAGCTTCTGCAGCTTCTCCACAGAATGTTTCTCATTTTCCCATTGTGCTTTCTGGGTATTGAAAGAATCCTGCAGCTCTGCAAGCTCTTTCTGAAGCTCTTCCAGACGCTCCTTACTCAGGTTATCTGTCTCTTTTTTCAGAGATAACTCTTCCATTTTCATCTGGTCGATCTTACGGCGCTGTTCATCCAGCTCGGTAGGCATGGAATCCAGCTCTGTTTTGATCAACGCACAAGCCTCATCTACCAGGTCAATTGCTTTATCTGGAAGGAAACGGTCTGTGATATAACGGTGAGAAAGGGTTGCAGCTGCAACAAGGGCACTGTCTGTGATCTTAACACCATGGAATACCTCGTAGCGCTCTCGCAGTCCACGAAGGATAGCGATTGTATCTTCAACAGATGGCTCATCTACCATAACCGGCTGGAAACGACGTTCCAGGGCCGCATCCTTCTCAATATACTGGCGATACTCATCCAATGTGGTTGCACCAATGCAGTGAAGCTCGCCACGGGCAAGCATAGGCTTTAACATATTGCTGGCATCCATAGCACCGTCTGCCTTACCTGCACCCACGATCAGATGAAGTTCATCAATAAACAGAATGATCTGACCTTCGCTTTTCTTTACTTCTTCCAGAACGGCTTTCAGACGTTCCTCGAATTCACCACGGTATTTGGCGCCTGCTACCAGTGCACCCATATCCAGTGCAAAGATTTTTTTATCTTTCAGGGTTTCTGGAACATCTCCGGCTACGATTCGCTGTGCAAGACCTTCTACTGCTGCTGTTTTACCAACACCAGGCTCACCGATCAGAACCGGATTGTTCTTTGTCTTACGGGAAAGAATACGGATCACGTTCCGGATCTCGCTGTCTCGTCCGATTACCGGATCCAGCTTCTGGCTTCTGGCCTTCTCCACAAGATCCTCACCATATTTATTTAAGGTATCATAAGTAGCTTCCGGGTTATCGCTTACCACACGCTGGTTTCCACGTACAGTGGAAAGTGCCTGTAAAAAGCGCTCCCTGGTGATGCCAAACTCATTCCAGATTTTCTTCATGCTGGGGCTTGGATATTTCAGAAGTGCCAGGAAAAGATGCTCTACGGAAACGTACTCATCTCCCATTGCCTTGGCTTCGTCTTCTGCATTTACAAGTGCCTTATTCAGATATTGTCCGAACCTGAGCTCGCCGCCGGATACCTTTACTTTTGCATCCAGTGCATTCTTCACGGTGTTCAGAAAATATTCTTTATTAATTTCCATTTTCTCGATCAATTTGAGAATCAGGCTGTCTTCCTGGGTCAGGAGGGTATATAACAGATGTTCCTGTTCAATCTCCTGGTTGCCATATTCGTAAGCAACTTTCTCCAGATCCTGAACGGCCTGTACGGATTTCTGCGTAAATTTGCTGATATTCATAGGCTCTCCTCCTTCAGCTTTCTAATCCGGATGTCTGTGTGAACAGGCACCCTTTCTATTATTATAAAGCGCAGCTACCGCGGCTCTTTAAAAAAGTAACTCGCAGGGGCTGCGCTTGTATAAGTAATATCTTATTACGTGTATTAATATAGCACGAGTTGTTAGCACTGTCAAGAGGTGAGTGCTAATTTTGTTAAAATTCTTTTTTATAATGCATTCTCAACACATTTCATAATGTACTCCGCTCCCAGCTTGGTATTTAAAGTAATATCGAAATTTGCTGCTGCACCCCAGATACGGCCGGTGTAATAGCGATAGTTGTCGGCACGGCGTTTATCTTCGCGCTGGATTTTGCGCTGAGCGTCTTTGCGATTCATGCCAAGACGGCTTGTCACACGTTGGATTCTGCTTTCCATAGGTGCTGTGAAAAATACTTTTAATACACGGCTGTTATCCCGCAGGATATAATCAGAGCATCTGCCAATAATAACACAATTTCCTTTTTCTGCCAGTTCCTTTATTACCTTGGATTCTGCCTCGAAAATCTTATCTTTCGGTGCTTCCTCTTTCTCATTTCCATACTGATATACCTGGTTTACCAGGTCATAGATCAGACTGTTGGTCATAGATTCTTCTTTTTTCTCTATAAATTCCGGTGTCATACCAGTAGTTCCTGCTGCCATTTTGATAATTTCCTGGTCATAGAATGCATATCCAAGATGCTCTGCCAGCATTTTTCCAATGTCATGTCCACCAGATCCATACTGTCTGCCAATTACAATCACGTTTTTCTGCGGTGTATTTTCATTTTTATGCTGTACACTTTCATTTGTGCTCTGTTTCTCAACATTCTTTTCCCCATATTCTTCCGGGAAAATATATGGTTTCACAAATTCCAGATGTTTTCCAAACGTTCTTGCAATAAAGCCTACCAGCAGGGCAGCGATGATGGTTCCCTCACGAACTCCGTTCAGTTTTCCCCAGAATATAAATGAGAGGATTCCTGCAATAACGGTCATGGAGGAGTCGAAAATAATTTTCGTTGTTCCGAAATTGGTGTGCCAGGTCTGAACAATGGCGCGGACAAAGGATTCTCCGGGAAGCATAACCACATCTGCCAGTACTTCCAGATATACGCCGAAGCCCAGTACGATACATCCTGCCAGAAGCGCGATCAGTTTCATCCCATAATTCCCCGGTTTTACCCAGAAAAACAGATACATGGTAAGGTCAATAAAGTATCCAAATGCAATGGAAACTGGTATCTGCAAAATATTTTCTATTTTGAAGTTCTTTCTCAAAATTGCGATTTGCAATACAATAAGTAAAATACTGAATATAATGGTGAAATTTCCAAGTGTAAGAGGAAATTTGAGACTAAGTACATATGGAATGGATGAAATCGGTGACGTTCCAAGGCTTGCTTTTGTCACAAGGCTGACACCCAGTGCATTGATAAACAAGCCTACTAAAAACAACAGATATCTTTTTAATTTATTCATTACTCGTATCTCTCCCTTTTATATATGTGTGGTTCTTTTTTACTTCTTCTAAAGCGTGTTTGAAAAAAGCTTTCTGCAATCTGCACGCCCCACTTTGCGTTATATTTTGCCCTCTTTCAGTCGGCGGAGCCCAACATCGTTGACTGACGACAACCATGCAGATGACAAAACAAGTGATGCTGAAAGTACGGTTACTGGTCGAAAAGAGTGCTAGTCTTGTAGATTGGAATATATTTTTTTATACACAGCCATGAAATTTCGAAATTCTTCCTCTGAAATATGTTCCAAAGCCTTTTTTTCCACTTTTTCAAAAGCTTTTTCTATCAGCATCTGCTTCTGTTTTCCCTCTTCGGTCATGAAAATATGAAAGCTTCGTCTGTTTCCGTTTAAAGTTCTGCGCTGGATCAGGCCTTTCTCTTCCATCTTATTTAAAATAGTAGTCAGCGAACCAGCCTCCAGAAAACAGGCCTTTGCAATCTGTTTTTGATTGCTTCCGTCATGGTCTTTCAGATAATCCAGAATCTTCGGCTGCCCGATGGTAAGTCCGGTAGTTTTCAATTCCTCCATTAAAGCTTTCTGCACCAGCATCTGGTTCGCCATGATCAGGTAATGCAAAGTTTCATCCATTCTGTCATCTCCTTGCTGATAATAGTTATAATTCAAACAATTAGAATTATAACTATTATATTATCATATGTCAATCGTAAAATAAAGATCTCGCTTTGCATTGTAAAGTAAATACCCACTTTACAGGAATAATTTTGAGGAACGCGTAAATGCGCATTTTAACAAAAAAACACCGAAAACCGCTTATAAGCAATTCTCAGTGTCTTTTATCATTGGCTGTATTTATTTAAAATAAACCATTACGTTCTCAGTCTGTCCAGTCTTTGTGTTCAAAACCTCCTACAGCACTTCCACCTTACATTTATGCTCTTTTGTTTCTCTGTTATAGCTGATTCCAACTGCTAGAATTCTTCCAGTATACCTGTTTTTTTCTGCTATTTTTTCGCGAAATCGTAATACATATTCTTTCTCAAGAATCTGTTTAATCGCTTCTTCTGGTGTATGATCCACTTTTAATTCCAGAATAATGCAATCCTGATCATACCTGATGGGATAAAATATAAAATCCACAAACCCTCTGCCAGCCTTATCTTCCCGTTCAACTCTGTATTCATCTCTTGCGGCAAGATATACCAGATTAATAATTGCTGAAAGTTCTGTTTCGTTATTATATGATAAAATCGGAATTTCTGTATTATGGGCATACGTAATAATCTCTGACATTGTATCCGTATCGCCAGCCAGTGTCGCCTGGAGCATTTTAGACGATATATTCGCCAGGCGATGTATATAACCCAAGGAAGGTTCTTTCAGAAGCATATCTGAAAATTTCTCCATTAATTCCCGGTTTGGAACTGACACTCGGCCTTTTTCATATTTCAAAAATCCATAAACAACCATTGCTGAAAAAATTTCTTCCTTTGTTTTCAATTTCTGAGAAGTCGCTGCATATTCATAAATTCTTATAGGAACGCTTTCTCCAGAAATCATCAACGCCAGATCATCTCTAATTTCTGCAATATTATTAGAAATATAGTAAAAAATTTCGTCGTACGGACCTGAGCTCGTCCAGTAATTTCCAAGGTTATTGTTCGATAATGCCATGACAACAGACCTTGGATTGTACAGCTTTTCCCCACTCTTTGTACTATATCCATCATACCAGAGCTTCAATCCCTCACGACTCACATTCAAAATCTTTTTATTTTTCTCTCTGTATCGTTCATATAATACATCCACGTCCTTCTCTGTGAATCCAAAATATTCAGAAAATCGTTCTTCTCCAGCCATTGTATATTCTGCAAACATGTTTAATTCTGAGCCACTGGAATATTTTGCAATTGGAAGAATACCTGTCATATAAGCCAATTTAACATATGGGCGATCTTTCAACAACGAACGTAAAAAGGTAAGAAATTTTTTCTTATCCGTTTCGGACACAAAATCCTGGTGAAAAATATAAACCCATTCATCCAGTATAAATATAAATTGAGCAGCTTCATTTTCGGCGTAGATATCACAGAGAACATCAATAAGATACTCATCCTCTTCAAACTCTATGTCTGAATATTCTCGTTTTAAATCCCTGATTAACTTTTTTTCTATTCTCTTAATGTAAGAATCATAGGACTGGCATTCTGTGGCTATATCATTAAATGAAATGTGAATAACTGCATATTTGTTCATATACTGCTTATAATTTTTTACAGACGAAATATAAAGTCCTTCAAAAATATCTTTTGCATCACAGCTTCTGGAAAAAAAAGCTGCAAGCATATTTGCAACAACTGTTTTTCCAAATCGTCGGGGCCGTGTAACACATACATAGTTGCTCCCCTCGCCAACCATAGGAATCATTTCTTCAAGGAACCCGGTTTTATCTACAAAATAAGGTTTTTCTAATTCGTTTTTATATAATGTATATCCAGTTTTACTATCAAGATAAATTCCCAAACCCAGCGCTCCCTTCCACAACATACCTTTTTTCTTTCTTCTTAAGTATACACAAAAAAAAGGAATGTCTCAACCGTAAACTGCATCTTCCCATAAACATTCTTTAGGTTTTCATTATCAGATAAAACCAAGCATCCATTCCTCAAAACTAATTTCATTCCGATGTGGTGCTATCTGCCAATAACAACTTAATCCAGGAGTGACATATAAACGCTGTCGCTCATATTCTCCATATTTTTCAACTTCCCTAGGCAATGCTGGTCGCGGTCCCACAATGCTCATATCACCTTTTAATACATTCCACAACTGAGGTAACTCGTCTATGCTGGTTTTCCTAATGAATCTGCCAACTCTTGTGATTCTAGGATCATCTTTTATTTAAAAAACCGGTCCGTCCATTTCATTCTTTCCAATTAATTCCTCCAATTTTTCTTCCGCATTCGGGCACATTGAACGAAATTTGTAAAATTTAAATATTTTCCCATTTCTTCCAACGCGTTCTTGCGAAAAAAAAGGCCCCGCTGAGGGATCATCCAAAACTATTGCTCCTGCAACAATAAACATTAATGGTGACAATACCACAAGAGCTATAGATGAAAAAATAATATCTTGAACTCTCCTTACGCACCAATAGCCTCTATGATTTTTTAGATTTTCCTTACGGTCAACCACTACATCTTTTGTAATCGCAAATTGTTCAACTTCCATACTCTTCTCCTTCGTGTTTTATAGCCCATTTTGTTCTTTTCCATAATTATAACATTTACTCATAATAATACAATTAAAATTTAGAGTAATTTTGACATGTTTAATTGGTACAAAATGCCAAATACTAAATTTTTTTCTTTTCAGAATAAAATCTTTTTTCTGAAAATATATTGAAATTTCTCATAAATTGTGCTATTCTTTCTTTCAGTGTATTTCTACACAATACGAATGACCGTCATGCTCGCACATTTTATTTGTAGGCAGCGCCTTTCGTAACTCAGGAGAGTCTCTTCAAAAAAATAAATGGAAGAGCGCCGAAGGTGTACGCAGCATTTTATGCTGTTAATCTCTCAGGCAAAAGGATGGAGGAAAGAAAACATGTTTACACAAATCAACAACTTTATCACCTGGTTTGACGGAGTCGTTTGGGGACTTCCGCTAATCATTCTGATCCTGATCACAGGACTTCTTTTAACCGTTCGGTTAGGCTTTTTACAGGTAAGACATCTTGGAAAAGCATTAAAATTCATGGTACGAAATGAAGAAGGCGGGGAAGGTGAAGTGACAAGTTTCGGTGCCCTTTGCACAGCTTTGTCAGCTACCATCGGAACCGGTAATATCGTCGGTGTTGCAACTGCTATCGCAGCTGGCGGACCTGGAGCCCTATTCTGGATGATCGTTGCCGCATTTTTCGGAATGGCAACCAAATACGCAGAAGGACTTCTGGCGATCAAATACCGTACTATTGACAAGGACGGACACGTTCTTGGCGGACCATTTTATTACATTGAAAACGGTATGGGAAAACAGTGGAGATGGCTTGCGAAGATTTTCGCATTCTTCGGAGCTGGCGTAGGTCTTTTCGGAATCGGTACTTTTACACAGGTAAATGGTATTGCTTCTGCAGTAAAGAACTTCTTTGACCCGGATACTGTACACACTGTTTCCCTTTTTGGAAATACATATTCCTGGGCTACCGTAATTGCCTGCCTGATCCTTACTTTATGTGTAGGACTTGTAGTACTTGGCGGCATCCAGCGTATTGCTAAGGTTTCCCAGATTGTTGTACCATTTATGGCAATTCTTTATGTAGCACTTGCACTGATCATTGTGATCACCAATATCACAGCTGTTCCTGGCGCTATCGTAACCATCGTAAAAACAGCATTCAGCGGAAGTGCCCTGGCAGGTGGTGCTATGGGAACCATGATCGTGGCTATGCAAAAAGGTATCGCGCGTGGTATTTTCTCTAACGAATCCGGTCTTGGTAGTGCTCCGATCGCAGCTGCTGCCGCACAGACAAAAGAGCCTGTTCGCCAGGGACTTGTTTCCATGACTGGTACTTTTATTGATACTATCGTAATCTGTACCATGACTGGTCTTTCCATTGTCATTACAGATACCTGGAATACAGGACTGGAAGGTGTAGCTATTACTACAGCAGCCTTCCAGAAGGGACTTCCGTTCCCTCCACAGTTCGCATCATTTGCACTTATGCTGTGTCTGGTATTCTTCGCATTCACCACGATCCTTGGATGGGATTATTACGGTGAGAGATGCCTGGAGTACCTTTTCAACCGCAACATGACCGCAGTAAAGACTTACCGCTGGTTATATATCATCTGCGTATTCTTCGGACCGTACATGACAGTTGCAGCTGTATGGAATATCGCAGATATCTTCAACGCCCTGATGGCATTTCCGAACCTGATTGCATTACTGGCATTAAGTGGTGTAGTAGTGCGGGAAACAAAGGATTTCTTTAAGAGACATAAGAATTATGAATGAGCCCGATATTATTAAGGCTTGTTTGAATATAGCTTTAGTATATAAGTAAGAATTCCTCTCCTGAAAACAACTATGATTCTTTAAATGCACAAATAAATAAGTGAATATTTTAGACCCCTCCCTTAGACAGATGCTTTTAGCCTGGCCTTGGGAGGGGTCTTCTATCTGCTATTTGCTCATACAAAAAACTGACTACACCACTTACTCAGAATGATATCTTTTCTGTGGTATAGTCAGTTATCATCAAAGCTTTACAGTGATTCCGGATTAAACAGATCACTGATGCTGTCACCGTTTCTGTGGATTCCATCTACTGTAAATTCTGCCCACTCGCCAATGTTGGTTGCATGGTCACCGATTCGCTCATAGTATTTGGAGATCATAAGAAGATCAAGCACTTCATCACTGGAATAGCCCATACGGTTCATATCCAGTGCTTTTCTTACCTGATTGAAAAGATTGTCCAGAATATCATCGCTGTCGATCACTTTTTTTGCCAGATCGCTTTTTTCCTCTACATAAGCAGTAACACTGTCGTTTACCATATGCATGGCGTGATCTGCCATCTCCTGAAGGGGAATAGCAGTTACAGGTACATGGACACTTCCTGTGTTCATAATCTCTGCAATGTCTGTAGCCTGATCACCGATACGCTCCATATCCGTAACCATCTTAAGTGCTGCAGAAATCTTACGGAGATCTGCTCCTACAGGCTGCTGTTTCAGAAGAAGCTGCATACAGAGAGCTTCGATATTATGCTCTTTGTCATCAATCTCCTTCTCAATTTTTGCGATTTCTTTTGTGGCAGCTTCTCTGACTTCCACACTTGCCAGAAGCTGACAGGTCTTCATGATTGCCTGACCGCACAGATTTCCCATCTCCAGGATCTCATCTGAAAGCCTGGAAAGCTTCGCGGTATACACGTCTCTCATATCAACCAAACCTCCCTGTAATATACTCTTCTGTTTTCTTATTCTGTGGTCTTGAAAACAGTTCTGTAGTATCGTTATATTCGATGATCTCGCCCAACAGGAAAAATGCTGTCTTATCGGAAATACGTGCTGCCTGCTGCATATTGTGGGTTACGATCACAATGGTATAACGGTCTTTTAATTCCAGAGCCAGATCCTCAATATGGGAAGTAGAAATCGGGTCAAGTGCTGAAGTCGGCTCATCCATAAGAAGTACTTCCGGTTCTACCGCAAGTGCCCTTGCAATGCAAAGTCTCTGCTGCTGTCCACCGGACATTCCAAGTGCACTCTTTTTCAGACGGTCTTTTACTTCATCCCAGATAGATGCATTCCGAAGGGCACGCTCTACGATATCATCTAGCTTTTCCTTGGAATGGATTCCATGTGTACGGGGGCCATATGCAATATTATCATAAATACTCATTGGAAATGGATTTGGTTTCTGGAAAACCATTCCCACACGTTTTCTCAACAGGTTTACATCGATATCCCCATAGATATCCTCTCCATCCAGGCGGATATCCCCTGTGATCCTGCATCCTTCC
This sequence comes from Clostridia bacterium, assembly GCA_029101305.1. Lineage (GTDB taxonomy): Bacteria > Bacillota > Clostridia > Lachnospirales > Lachnospiraceae > Blautia_A. The sequence goes on from JAQXQS010000063.1 coordinate 13,345, forward strand.
ACCAGGTCGTTCATACGGTTTAAAGATTTCAGTAAAGTGGATTTTCCGCAGCCACT
>JAQXQS010000064.1 GCA_029101305.1 Clostridia bacterium
AGTCTTCATCTGGGCACTGATTCCATAAAAATAAACCGGAGTAGCCAGTACAAGTACATCTGCTTTCTGAAACATTTTGAGTATCTCAGCCATATCATCTTTTAATACACAGATGCCGCCATTTCTCATACAGCCGTCACAGGCTCTGCAAAAGCCTATATTCTTCTCCATGATACGTACGATTTCCACCTGATGTCCTTTTGCTTCTGCACCTTTTTTGAACGCAGATAAGCATTCCCCCGCTTCAAGTGTGCGGAGCACTAAGCTGCGGGTGAGGGGGGATGCTTATGTAGAAACACTCCGATTCTACAACGTCGGATATGCATTTTCGGGTACTAAAAATAAGCAAAGGAATGCTCCTGTATGGCATTTTTTGCCCAGGTCACGGAATCCCGACAATAGTTTTACCCCATAATCCAGCCCATCAGTGCTGACATTACGATCATTACCATGGAAAACAAAAAGGAATTTACCGATATCAGTGTTGCCCTCTGCCCCGATGGGATCATCTCATTTAACAGTACATCTGTCCGCACTTCCAAAAAATCATCGGACAGAGCGCCGACAAAACCGCCCAGAATCATAAGATAAGGTCTCCCCGTAAAAGTCATCCCAAAGGCAAACAGCACCCCTGCTCCGCCTGCCAGCAGCATTCTGACATAAGAACAGTCGGAAAAATACTGCGATATTTTTGCGCCTGCTGCCGCGCCGAGCCCCATCACAAACAGGGCCGGTCCGAGAAGAGCGCCGTCAAGTCCCGCAAGAGGAAGTTTCGCCTGCAGGAAAAACAATACCAGCGTTGATACTGCGCCGATCAGCGCATTTGTAATCATGATAGTTCTTGCTCTCTTATTGGAGCGAAGAAAGGTCCAGCTTTCTTTTACAATCTCACAAAGCTGTTCCCTGCTGCTATTGTTTTTTGTCTTCGTATCTTCCATGGCCTCCTGAAGGCTGCCTGCAATGAAAAGGGCAACAAGGCCAAACAACAGATCCAGCGCATAGGCCTTCCGATATCCCAGCCACAGTGCAAGCCCTGCACATAAGGTAGCCGCAGATTGCGTGATACGATAAAACATCATCTCTGTTGATGAAAATCGATTATAAGCGTCTTCATTCCCGTCTTTCTTAAGACTGTCGTAAGCCAAAGCCTCCCGCGTTCCGGAGGCAAGATTATAGCTGAGGGCGCTGCTGCCGATGGCCAGTGCCACGGTTCCAAAACTGTCTGACAGAATCATGAGTCCCCCAGACAAAAGCATCATCACCTGACTGAGTACGAGGGTCTTTTTCCGCCCAAACACATCGGCTATCACACCTGATGGCAGTTCAAAACAGAAGCTCACGATATGAAAAATACTTTCCAGCAGTCCGATTTCCAGAACAGAAAAACCTCTCAGCGCCAAAAGAGCCACCCATGAGGAACCTGCCGGCAGAAAATATCCCACAGCAGTTAAAAGATACAGCTTATTGATTTGTTTTTTTGACATAAAAAATCTCCTTTTTAAAATATTGATAAGATATCTTAATCAGGAGACAGTGCTTGCTTTTTGTCCGTTTATTATAAACTGTTTACCTGAAAAAGAGCGCACTATCCCTGTAAACAACGAAAACGTTACCTTTCATCAGATGAAGTATCGTTGTTTTCCAGCTCATTGTGTGCTCCTTTCCTGTCCATTTGGTATTAGATTATCACAGAAATCCGCGGACTGCAAGAATTTCTTAAAGTGCGGTTCCTTTCTTCGGAACAAAGAAGCCATTCTTATTCGTATGCTCCAGCTCCAACAGAGCAATTTTCTTATCCATCCCCCCTGCATAACCCGTCAGGCTACCGTTCGTTCCCACCACACGATGGCAAGGGATAATAATGGAAACCTCGTTGTGTCCCACCGCCCCGCCTACAGCCTGGGCAGACATGGAAGACGTGTTTTGCATAGCCGCCAGTTGTTTTGCAATCTCTCCGTATGTAGTTGTCTGCCCGTATGGAATCTCTAGCAAAATCTTCCACACGGCCTGTCGGAACGGAGAACCTGCAGGATGAAGCGGCGGCGTAAAATCCGGTTTTTCTCCAGAAAAATAAAGATCCAGCCACTTTTTCGCCTCAGCGAGCACCTGCGTCTCCTCCGAAATTCTTTCCTTCGGAAGTGTATTGGCAAAATACTTCTGTCCCTCAAACCATAGCCCCGTAAGCCCAATTTCATCTGCTGCCAGCAGAATACCGCCCAACGGTGACTGATATGTGCTTGTGTCTGTCATATTTCTCCTTGCAGCAATCTCCGTTTCTTTAGATTCAACACCAGGAACTGTTCTTTTCAAATATAAAAGTGTCTTTAATAACACCACTTTACAACTTTTTCATAAAAAAATATCGTACAGGACTTTCTGATATATAATGAGTTTGTGAAAAACATTACAAAGGAAAGCGACCCTGTACGACAAAAACATTATACAACGAAAAAACACTGATTGGTAGACTTCATAAATATTTTTTGACTTATTTTGAAACTTTTTCTGTTCCGACAGCAGATACTCTGTTTCTGCTGTTACTATCCATACTGGCATTGGAATCGGCGCATTCCATTCGGTTTCTGTATGAGCACTTTTTATTCGGAATAACAGAAAAATCATTGACTGCATTTTATTATGCATGTTCCTATGCAAAGGTTGATTATTCCAGATTTATGAATACCACTGCCCGGATTGCTTTGAAGCTGATACCGGATTCCTTGCAGACACAGCCGGTATTTCTGTGTGTGGATGATACAATGGTATCCAAATTTGGCACAAAATTTGAAAATGTTTCAAAACTGTTTGACCATGCCGCACACAACGGTTCTAACTACCTGAATGGACACTGCTTTGTAAGTGTCATGCTCTGCGTACCCGTCTGGAATTGGGATAAGGTATCTTATCTTTCCGTTCCTATTGGTTATCGTATGTGGCAGAAAAAAGAATCCAAGCTGGAACTGCCAGCCTCCATGATCCGGCAGGTCATGCCGAAATTTGGCAGCAAAGAACACGTCATCATTCTTTGTGACAGCTGGTATACGAAACAGAACCTGGTGTCCATCGTTGACGAATATCCAAGCCTGGATCTGGTCGGTAACGCAAGGATTGATTCTGTCATGTATGATCCTGCACCTGCACGTACCGGTCGGCAGGGACGTCCGGCTAAACATGGGAGACGTCTTTCTGTTGAGACAGATTTTACGTTTTCCAATGAAAAGATCGGTGATTACTATACCGGTATCCGCCGGGTTCTCACTAAGATCTTCGGCAACAGTGAAGTCCTTGCCTATGTCACTGCCACTGACAAAGAGAATGGCACAAAACGACTGTTTTTCAGTACCGTTTTCCCGGAAAATCTGCAGATTTTCTGTGCCTGGCAGGAAAAAGCGCCACTGAACCAGACCGGAAGTGACCGTATGAAATACATTCCGCTGCTTTTGTACTCATTTCGGTGGAATATTGAAGTAAGCTACTATGAGCAGAAAACTTTCTGGTCTTTCTGCAGCTATATGGTGCGAAGCTGCAAAGGGATTGAAATGCTGGTCAACCTGATCAATATCAGCTACTGTGCCATGAAGATTCTGCCCTATCAGAACGAACATTTCTCTGAATACCGAACAAAGAATGTACAGGAGTTTCGTTTTGAATTAAGTCAGGGCATTCGCAGCCAGATATTTTTTGCTACTTTCGTGCAAAATATCGAAACACATATAAAATCAAATGCTATGGCAAAGGCTCTAAAACAGCTGATTTGCCGAGACTGTGAGAAAAAGTCTGTAAATAAGATTCTTCTATGATATGCAAGGGTGGTGAGCTTACAGTTTGAGCTTTTCACCCTTGTTTTATATATAACAGTTGTTGAATGGCATGTCAAGAGCAGGCGGTTTTCCGCCTGT
>JAQXQS010000065.1 GCA_029101305.1 Clostridia bacterium
ATCGCACAGGCTAGACTGTATGAGTAAGTAGGGCGATAGCCCGGATTACGAATACAGTCGGCGATTGTGGGAGCGCCAAGGGGCGCGGAACAATCGACTTTCATTCATGGTGATGTCTGCGTAAGCAGACATGTCCGTTTACTATGAAAGTCCTGTGCAGCAGCCATGTCCGTTTAGTTTAATCCTTTTTGCAGCAATGCTTTTCGTCAATTTCCACCAGGATAATATCATCCCCGATCTGACGGATACAGTTCCAAGGAATGATATATTCGCTGTTTGCGCCCCAGAAACAGAAGCAGAAGCTCCCGGGACCTGGAACTATAAGGGCTGTGATACAGCCGGTTTCACAGTTGAATTCCACATCTACCGGGCAGCCAAGGGTGCGGCAGGTACAGATATTGATCACTTCTTTTTGTTTTAATTCGCAGATACGCATGAAAAATACCTGTTTTTTATGAGATTATGCAAAAATTCTGAAAATATTCATAGAGTTTATTGACACACTTTCTGGTGTTAAAGTATAATAAAAAAAGAAATTCAGTCCGTTTTATTACGCTTGAGGGGTACCACAAGGAAGGGGAATAAATGATATGAGATGTCCATATTGTAATCAGGATAATACAAGGGTAGTAGATTCCAGACCGGTAGAAGAGACGAATTCCATAAGGCGCAGACGTATGTGTGATTCCTGCGGAAGGAGATTTACTACCTATGAAAATGTAGAAACGATTCCGCTGACCGTGATCAAGAAGAATTTAAACAGAGAACAATATGACCGGAATAAACTGATCAATGGAGTGCGCCGTGCCTGCTACAAGCGTCCTATTGCCAGTGACAAGCTAGAAGCTATGATCGATGCTATAGAAGGTGATATACTTAGTACAGAGGACAAGGAAATCTCCAGCACTAAGATTGGAGAGATTGTCATGAGCCATTTGAAGGATCTGGACTCGGTTGCATATGTGCGTTTTGCATCTGTGTACCGGGAATTTAAGGATGTGAGCACTTTTATGGATGAACTGAAGAAATTTTTAAACTGAGAGATTTCCAGCTTTAAACAAAGAAAACTCCCCGTCGTAATGCGGGGAGTTTTTTGCGGGCAGAGAAGCCTGCAAAGTAAGATCCTTTTTATAATTATCGCCAATGAAAAGTAGCCATTCCGTAAATATAAATAAATGCAACTACTCCTGGAAGCACAAACCGGAAAAATGGTTTCATCCAGGCCTGAATTTTAAGTCCTTTGCCTGTATTGGCCTCTTTGAGGAAGTTTTCCCATCCCCAGCCAAATTTATTACAGCAGAACAGGGCTAGAATAAGGGAGCCAAGAGGCAGCACATTGTTGGAGACAATGAAATCCCAGAAATCCAGCCACGTTGTACCTGCTGCGAATGGCTGGAAATGAAGTACGCTGTAGCCAAGTGCAGTAGTAAGGGCCAGAAGAAAAATACCAGTGCCACAGATCAGACTTCCTTTTGGACGGGACCAGCCTGTAAGCTCACGGACCATGGCAAGGATGTTTTCGCATACTCCAAGAACTGTTGACAGAGCTGCAAATACCATAAACAAAAAGAACAGGGAACCCCAGATCCGTCCTCCTGGCATATTGTTGAAAACAGCAGCCATGGTATCAAACAGAAGGCTTGGTCCGGCGGTTACTTCCAGATCATAGGTAAAGCAGGCTGGGAAAATAATGATCCCTGCCAGGATGGCAACAAGGGTATCAAGGGTAATGACATGAACTGCCTCGCCCATTAAGGAACGCTCCTTGCCAATGTAGCTGCCGAAAATGGCCATGCCGCCCATACCGGTTGATAAAGTGAAGAATGCCTGGTTCATAGCGCCAACAACTACGGAACCATTGATCTTGGAAAAATCCGGTTTGAGGTAAAATTGCATTCCCTTTGCGGCACCGCCAAGGAGAAGGCTATGTACAGCCAGTGCAAACATCAGTACCAGTAATGCTGACATCATATACTTGGTGACCCGTTCCAGTCCTCCCTGAAGATTAAAGGAGAGAATGAAAAAGGCGATAACAAGTGTGATCAAAAGAAATAATACATTTACAGATGGGGATGCTATCATGGATGCAAAGCCAAGTGTAGCGTTATTGCCGGTGAGAAAGCGGACAAAATAATAGATGATCCATCCGCATACTACGGTGTAAAAAGCCATCAGTGCAATATTGCCGATGAGGCAGAACCAGCCGAAAATCCCCCATTTCTGGCCAGGCTTTTCCAATTTGCGGTACATAAAAAGGGGGCTGACCTGTGCAGCTCTTCCAATGGAAAATTCAAGGACAAGAGCAGGAATGCCCAGAATGACAAGACAAAGGATGTAGACCAGCATAAAGCTTCCGCCTCCATTCTGGCCGCACATCCATGGAAATTTCCATACATTTCCACAGCCAATGGCACAGCCTGCAGAAAGCATGATAAAGCCTAAACGGCTTCCAAGTTGTTCACGTTTCATAAGAAAATAGTTCCTTCCGTAGTTATAATGCCTGCAAAAAGCAGTATATCGATAACGGTTATTATACAGTATTTACAGAATTCTGAAAAGAGGTTATTCAAAATAAAAAGGACAAACCCAAATGAGCTTGTCCTTTTTGTATAATTTCAACAATTCAGAATTCGAAATGCTAAATTAGCAGATACCCTGAGCTTTCATAGCATCTACAACTTTCTCGAATCCAGCGATGTTAGCACCAGCAACATAGTTGTCTTCCATGCCGTAACGCTTAGCTGCATCATCAGCTTTGTGGAAGATGTCTACCATGATTCCGTGAAGCTTCTCATCAACTTCCTCTGCAGTCCAGGAAAGTCTCATGGAGTTCTGGCTCATCTCAAGAGCAGAAGTAGCAACACCACCAGCGTTAGCTGCTTTACCAGGCATGAACAGGACACCGTTCTCCTGCAGGTAAGTTGTAGCATCAAGAGTAGTAGGCATGTTAGCACCTTCAACTACATATTTGCAGCCGTTTGCAACAAGTGTCTTAGCACCATCAAGTGCAAGCTCATTCTGGGTAGCACATGGAAGGTAAACATCACATTTAATGTTCCAGATTCCGGTACCCTCTGTATAAGTAGCACCCTCAACGCGATCAGCGTACTCTTTGATACGTCCACGTTTTACTTCTTTGATATCCTTTACGATGTCAAGCTTGATTCCCTCTGGATCATATACATATCCGTTGGAGTCACACATAGCAACAACCTTGCCGCCAAGCTGCTGTGCTTTCTCAACTGCGTAGATAGCAACATTTCCGGATCCTGTTACGATGAAGGTCTTTCCATCGATAGAATCATTATGTGCTTTCATGATCTCGTCAAGCATGTAAACAACACCATATCCGGTAGCCTGTGTACGGATCAGGGATCCACCATAGGTAAGTCCTTTACCTGTAAGAACACCCTCATATAATCCGCGGATTCTCTTGTACTGTCCGAATAAATAACCGATTTCACGTCCGCCTACACCGATATCTCCAGCAGGAACATCAGTATCAGCACCGATATATTTGGAGAGCTCTGTCATAAAGCTCTGGCAGAATGCCATAACCTCTCTGTCAGATTTGCCCTTCGGGTCAAAGTTGGAACCACCTTTACCACCACCGATCGGAAGTCCGGTAAGGGAGTTCTTAAATGTCTGCTCAAAGCCAAGGAATTTTAAGATACCCTGGTTTACTGATGGATGGAAACGAAGACCACCCTTGTAAGGTCCGATAGCACTGTTGAACTGTACACGATAGCCCTTGTTAACCTGAACAACACCCTTATCATCTACCCACGGAACACGGAAGGAAATGATTCTTTCCGGCTCAACAAGACGTTCCAGAAGGGACATGCTGCGGTATTCTTCTTCATTTTTGTCGATTACGACCTTCAGGGAATCCAGAACTTCTTTTACTGCCTGATGGAACTCCGGCTCGCCAGGATTCTGTGCTACGACTCTTTCATATACTTCTTCAGTGTAAGACATTGTAATTCCTCCTCATCCTGAGTAAAATTTTTTCAACGACGCTATTATACACTAAAGTGTTAAAAAAGAAAAGAGTTTTTTTCGGATTTCCAAAAATTTCATAGGGGCTTGCGAAAATCTGCCAAATATGAGATGATAGATGACAAGAAATATGTTATGCCATCACAAATATCGAGAGGAAGTCTGTTACCGGACAGGGGGCAGACAGCAGAGCTTTTTTCAGACAGGCTCTGTGGCATTCCTGATGTAGCAGACAGATCAGGCATACATAGAAAGATGAGGAGTGACAAGAATAATGAAAACATTCGAGAAATCCAGCAAACTGGACAACGTACTTTATGATGTGCGGGGACCGGTTGTGGATGAAGCAGCCAGAATGGAAGAAGATGGAATGGAGATCCTGAAGCTGAATATCGGTAACCCATATCCATTTGGTTTTTCAGCACCACAGGAGGTTATCCTGGACATGCTGAGCAATATCCGTACTTCCCAGGGGTATTCTGATTCCAAGGGAATCTTTTCCGCAAGGAAGGCAATCATGCAGTATGCACAGCTTCGTGGTATCCCAGGAGTTACCATGAGTGATATCTACACAGGTAATGGTGTCAGTGAGCTGATCAACCTTTGCATGCAGGCCCTTCTTGACAATGGGGACGAGATCCTGATCCCGGCACCGGATTATCCTTTGTGGACAGCGACAGCGACTCTGGCAGGTGGAAATGTAGTTCATTATATCTGCGATGAGCAGTCAGAGTGGTATCCGGATATTGAGGATATTAAGAGTAAGATCACAGATAAGACCAAGGCGATCGTTATCATTAACCCGAATAACCCTACAGGTGCAGTATATCCGAAGGAAATTCTGGAGCAGATCGTGCAGATCGCGCGCGAGCATGAGCTGATCATTTTCTCCGATGAGATTTATGACCGTCTGATCATGGATGGATACAAGCATACATCCATCGCTTCCCTGGCTCCGGATGTATTCTGTGTTACTTTCTCCGGACTTTCCAAGTCCCATATGATCGCAGGCTTCCGTATTGGCTGGATGATCTTAAGCGGCGCCAAGAATAAGGCGAAGGGATATATAGAGGGTATCAATATGCTTTCTTCCATGCGTCTTTGCTCCAATGTGCCGGCACAGTCTATTGTACAGACAGCCCTTGGAGGCTACCAGAGTGTAAATGAATACATTCAGCCGGGTGGAAGAGTATATGAGCAGAGAGATTTCATATATAAGGCCCTGAATGATATTCCGGGAATCAGCGCCGTGAAGCCGAAGGCTGCGTTCTACATTTTCCCGAAGATTGATACAGAGAAATTCAATATTTACAATGATGAGCAGTTTGCCCTTGATTTCCTTCATGAGAAACAGGTACTTCTGGTACCAGGCAAGGGATTCAACTGGAATTCTCCAGACCACTTCCGTGTGGTATACCTGCCGAATGTAAGACAGCTGGAGAAAGCAATGGATAAGATGAAAGATTTCCTGTCCACTTATAAGCAGCGATAAGGAAAGAAGATAAGTGGTTATGGTTTCATAAGTGAACAGTAACACAAAGATAAACACAGACAGAAAAATGTCTATAGATTTTGAAACAAGTATAATGTTATACTATATTCTACGTAGCAGATAGAATATAGCGGTCACAGATTATCCATACAGCAATATCAGATTGAGGGAGGAACGGATTATCGGACAGTTAAAAAAGAGAAAGGGGTTTTATTTGAATGGCAGGATTTAACATGAAAGTAACACCAGAAATAGAGAACCTGACGGAGATCTGTAAGGATCATTCCAGCCTGGATCTGTCTCTTTACCAGAAATATGATGTAAAGCGGGGACTCCGTGATATTAATGGTAAGGGCGTTCTGGCCGGGCTGACGCAGATTTCCAATGTATGTGCCACAAAAGTAGTTGACGGTAAGGAAGTGCCTTGTGCGGGCAGTCTTTCTTATAGAGGATATGACATTAAGGAGCTTACCAGGGGATTTATTGAAGATGACCGATTTGGCTTTGAAGAGACCACCTATCTTTTATTATTTGGGAAACTTCCCAATCAGACAGAACTGGAAGAATTCAGTAAGCTATTGGCGAACCAGCGTTGTCTCCCCACTAATTTTGTAAGGGACGTTATCATGAAAGCTCCGTCTAAGGACATTATGAATGCCCTGTCCAGAAGTGTACTCACACTTTACTGTTATGACAAGGAGCCGGATGACATTTCCCTGCCTAATGTATTGAGACAGTGTCTGAATCTGATCAGTGTATTTCCTCTCTTGTCCGTTTACGGATATCAGGCTTATAATCATTATGTCTGCGGCAAGAGCCTTTATATTCATAATCCGAAGAAGGAGCTTTCCACAGCAGAGAATATCCTTCGCATGCTTCGCCCGGATAAGAAATATACCCATCTGGAAGCGAAGATCCTGGATCTTGCCCTGATCCTTCATATGGAGCATGGTGGTGGTAATAACTCTACATTTACTACCCATGTGGTTTCCTCTTCCGGAACAGATACCTATTCTGCCATTGCAGCGGCTCTTGGTTCCCTGAAGGGACCGAAGCACGGTGGTGCCAATATCAAGGTTGTAAGCATGTTCCAGGATCTGAAGAAGAATGTAAAGGATATTTCAGATGAAGAGGAAGTCAGAGAATACCTGAAGAAGCTTCTTCATAAAGAAGCCTTTGACAAAAGAGGTCTTATATATGGTATGGGACATGCCATATATTCTGTTTCTGACCCGAGAGCCCAGGTCCTTAAGGGATTTGTGGAGACTCTGGCGAAGGAAAAGGGCCGTATGAAAGAATACAATCTTTACGCAATGGTAGAGAAGATGGCACCAGAGGTAATCGCCGAGGAACGCCATATTTACAAAGGTGTCAGCGCCAATGTGGATTTTTACAGTGGCTTTGTTTACAGCATGCTGGATCTGCCCCTTGAGCTGTACACCCCGATATTTGCAGTGGCACGTATTGTGGGCTGGAGTGCGCACCGTATGGAAGAGCTGATCAATACAGATAAGATCATCCGTCCGGCTTATAAGAATGTGCTTGCTCCGGCAGCATATGTACCGCTTAAGGAGCGTGAATAAAATGACAGTACAGACATCCTCTTCCCTGGTCCTGGAGGGCGGTGGAAGCAGAGGAGTATTTACAGCTGGGGTACTGGATTTTCTTATGGAGCAGCAGGTGAAATTCCCATATGTTGTAGGGGTTTCTGCAGGCTCCTGTAATGCCCTCGATTATGTTTCCTGGCAGCCTGGGCGCACCAGGGACTGTATGATCATAGAAGATAAAAAGAACAGTTATATTGGTACGAAGGAAGCCCTTAAGAAGCATCAGCTCTTTGATATGGATATGCTGTTTGATAAATATCCCAATGAATTATTTCCATTTGATTTTGATACTTTTTTCCAGTCTGAAGCTGAGTGTGAAATGGTGGTAACCAATTGCCTTACCGGAGATGCCGAATATATGACTGAGAAGCATGACAGGAAGCGTCTGATGGATATCGGACGTGCTTCTTCCAGCATTCCCATTGCCAGCCCTATGGTGGAGATTGATGGGGTTCCCTATCTGGATGGGGGGATTGCGGATTCCATTCCGCTGATCCATGCAATGGAGAAGGGATACCGTAAGAATGTAGTGATCCTCACCAGGAATAAAGGCTACCGTAAGAAAAAGCCTGGAAAGAGCACTCCTCTTTACGTGGCTGCATTCCGTCATTATCCGGAATTTTTGAATACTCTGTACAATCGTTACCGCAACTATAACCGGACTCTTGAGCTTCTGGAAAAATGGGAGCAGGAGGGACATATTTTCGTCATCCGTCCGGAAGAGCCTACAGTGGGACGTGCTGAGGCAGATAAAGAGAAGCTGATGGAGTTCTATCAGCATGGCTACGATGTAATGAAGGATCATTATGAAGAGTTAGTGGCTTATTTGAATTCTTAAGTTAAAGGATGTAACAGAATGTTTGAACGCTTTTTTCCAGATGAGTATCTGGATTCAGCATATGTAGTAAATTATGAAAAGTTATACCAGGAGGGATACAGGGGGATTTTGTTTGATATAGACAATACCCTGGTTCCTCATGGAGCACCGGCAGATGAAGAAGCCATCCGGCTTTTTAGGAAGCTTCGGGATATTGGTTTTTCCTGTTGCCTGGTGTCCAACAACAAGAAAAAAAGGGTAGAACCTTTTGCCACTTCCGTAGGCGCCCAGTTTATTGAAATGGCTGCCAAGCCATCCAGAAAAGGCTACGAACGGGCTATGAAGCGGCTTGGAACAAACAAAGGGAATACGGTCTTTATCGGAGACCAGCTTTTTACCGATATATGGGGGGCTAAGAATGCCGGTCTTCGCAATATTCTGGTAAAGCCGATCAATCCCAAGGAAGAGATCCAGATCGTTCTGAAGCGTTATCTGGAGAAAATCGTATTACATTTTTATACCAAGGAGGAGAGGAATTCATGAACCATATTGTGGTTATCGGATTTATGGGTTCTGGCAAGACAAGAGTGGGGAAACGTCTGTCCAGTGACCTGGGACTGACATTTGTAGATGTGGACAAAGTAATCGTTAAGAAGATGAATATGTCTGTGAAAGAGATTTTCCAGAGATTTGGAGAGCCATATTACCGTGCATTGGAGACTATGACTGTAAAAGCACTGATCGATGACAAGGAAAGAAAAGTAATTTCCCTTGGCGCCGGTCTTCCAATCCAGGAACAGAATGAGAAATATATCAAGCAGCTGGGCACCGTTGTTTACCTGAAAGGATCCGCAGAGACTTTCCGTAAGAGGCTGGAAGGCAATAGCAACCCGCTTCTGGAAGGGGAGAACCAGGATGAGAAGATCAAGAAGCTTTTGAAACAGAGAGACCCGGTTTACCACAAATTCGCAGATATTGAGGTTGTGACAGGTGTGAAGCCTTTCGAAGAACTGATCGGGGAAATTGAAAGTCAGTTGAAATAAGCTGGTTAGTCCTGCAAAACAGAACTGTTTGTGGGAAAGATGATTGTAATAAACGTGAAAAATAGGAAAAAATTGTGCTTGAAGAAAAAAAGTAGTTGAAAAAATGGTACATATATTATAGAATATTTCTAGTCATAAGCACTATAAGGAGGAAAAATTAATTATGATTTCAGCAGGTGATTTCAGAAACGGTGTCACAGTAGAAATTGATGGCAACGTTTGTCAGATCGTAGAATTCCAGCATGTTAAGCCGGGTAAGGGAGCTGCTTTCGTTAGAACCAAATACAAAAATATTATCACAGGATCCGTGTTAGAGAAATCTTTCCGTCCTACAGAGAAATTCCCGACAGCTCGTATCGAGCGTGTAGATATGCAGTATCTGTACAATGATGGTGGATTATACTACTTCATGAACGTAGAGACATTTGACCAGATCGGTCTTACCGAGGATCAGGTTGGCGATTCTCTTAAATTCGTTAAAGAGAACGAGATGGTTAAGATCTGTTCCCATAATGGCAATGTATTTGCTATCGAGCCACCGTTATTCGTTGAGCTTGTAGTTACAGAGACAGAGCCAGGTTTCGCTGGAAATACAGCACAGGGTGCTACCAAACCGGCTATCGTTGAGACTGGTGCACAGGTTATGGTTCCACTGTTTGTTAACCAGGGCGACAAGCTGAAAATCGATACCAGAACAGGTGAATATCTGTCCCGAGTATAATGTGTCATATATAAAAGTGCCATCGGCGTATGCCGGTGGCACTTTTTGCATGAAGATATTTAATTTATATACTTCTCGCGCAGCAAAGCGATCTCTTTTGCCCATCCCTCGTCATCATTGGGCGTTTCCAAAATAAATGGTTTCCCATCCAGCGCCGGATGACGGATCACACGAACCAGTGCATCCAGGCCGATTTGTCCCTCACCGATTCTGGCATGGCGGTCTTTGTGGCTTCCAAGCCCGTTAAGGCTGTCGTTCAGATGAATTGCTTTTAAATGTTCAAGCCCGATCACGCGGTCAAACTGATCCAGCACACCATCCAGGTCATTGACAATATCATAACCACCATCCCATACATGACAGGTATCCAGGCAGATTCCAAGCTTTTCTTTTCTTTGTACCTGATCCATAATAGCACGAAGCTCTTCAAAGCAGCTTCCCACTTCAGAACCCTTTCCGGACATTGTTTCCAGAAGAACGGTAGTTGTCTGGCTGCTGGTAAGCACTGCATTTAATACTTCTGCGATTTTCCGGATTCCAGTTTCTACGCCCTGTCCCACATGACTTCCCGGATGAAAATTATAGTAATTTCCGGGCGTGAATTCCATACGCTTCAGGTCATCTGCAAATGTCTCTCTTGCAAAAACACGAAGGTTTTCTTTTGCAGCGCAGGCATTTAAAGTGTAAGGTGCATGGGCTACGAGTTTTCCAAAGTTATGTTCCGTCGCAAGTTCCAGAAATTCTGCTACATCAGCGGGATCAATGGCCTTGGCATTTCCGCCTCTTGGATTTCTGGTAAAAAAGGCAAATGTGTTACCCCCATTTCTGATCATCTGGCGGCCCATAGCTGCATAACCCTTCGATGAAGAAGTGTGATTTCCGATATATAGCATAGTGTTCTTCCTTTCTTTCAAATATGCTCTAATAGTATTTTTTATTGTATCATTTTACCTGCCTTTTTCAAGATATTTATTGACGAAAACCGCTTTTCTTCTTATACTATTGAAAGGTGCATGCTTCTGTAAAAATACCTGGTTTTACAGAGCTCAGCTATATAAAAAAGGAAGGAAAGCAATATGAAAGAACGTGAAAAATTTTCATCCCGGCTTGGATTTATCCTGATCTCTGCCGGCTGCGCCATTGGAATCGGAAATGTATGGCGCTTCCCTTACATCACAGGCCAGTATGGAGGTGCAGCCTTTGTACTGATTTATCTATTATTCCTGGTAATCCTTGGATTGCCGATCATGGTTATGGAATTTGCAGTAGGACGTGCAAGCCGTAAATCAGCAGCCAGAAGTTTCCATCTTCTTGAGCCAAAGGGTACCAAATGGCATCTTTACAGCTACGGGGCAATGCTCGGCAACTATATGCTGATGATGTTTTATACCACTGTTGGCGGCTGGATGCTGGCTTATTTTTTCAAAATGGCAAGCGGTACATTTACGGGGCTGGATACAGAAGCTGTAGGAAATGTATTTAACACCTTGCTTTCCAATCCGGGAGAAATGACTTTCTGGATGGTAATTGTAACAGCTTTTGGTTTTGGAACCTGCTGCATGGGGCTTCAGAAGGGCGTGGAGCGTATCACAAAGGTTATGATGGTGTGTCTTCTTACCATTATGGTTGTTCTTTGTATTAAAAGCTGCACTTTGCCAAGCGCTATTGAAGGTATCAAATTCTACCTTCTTCCTGATTTTGGACGTTTGAAAGAGAACGGACTTCTTTCCGGTATTTATGCCGCTATGGGTCAGGCATTCTTTACCTTGAGTCTTGGAATCGGCGCTATGGCTATATTTGGAAGCTATATTGACAAGGACCGCAGTCTTATGGGTGAATCCATCCAGATCGGTATTCTGGATACTTTTGTAGCACTGATGGCTGGTCTGATCATTTTCCCGGCATGTTTTGCCTATAATGTAAGCCCTACACAGGGAGTTGGACTTGTATTCGTAACACTTCCAAATATGTTCAACCAGATGCTGGGAGGACGTTTCTGGGGAGCATTGTTCTTTATTTTCATGACATTTGCAGCTCTTTCTACGATCATTGCGGTATTTGAGAATATCCTGAGTTTTGCAATGGATTTGTGGGGATGGAGCCGTAAAAAGGCTGTTGCAGTAAATGGTATTGCTATTTTTGTTTTATCTATGCCATGTGTACTGGGATTTAATGTATGGAGTGGAATTCAGCCTCTTGGCGCGGGAAGCACGATCCAGGATCTGGAGGATTTCATTATTTCCAACAACCTTCTTCCACTGGGAAGCCTTGTTTATCTGTTGTTCTGTGTTACACGTTATGGATGGGGATGGGATAATTTCATTAAAGAAGCTGATGCTGGAAACGGTATCAAATTCCCGAAATGGGCACGCCCATATCTTACATATGTATTGCCGCTTATTGTATTGCTGATTTTTGTGATGGGCTATTATGATAAGTTCTTTAGATAAAATTTTATCAATTTAGAAAAGCTCTTTTCACGGAGGAGAAAGGCATGAAAAAGAAAAGAGATTTATACAAAAAATCCAAGTATTACCGGCAGCGTCAGGTAAGGCTACAGAGAATCGGAATTGCTGTTGGAGGAATTCTGTTACTTGCAGTTCTGATTCTTGTTATCCGGGGATGCCAGAGCAGCAGAACGGAAAGTGCAAGCTCTTCCGCTGTAAAAACGGATACAGCTGACAGTATGGATGAAACATCTCTGGCTGCAGACAGTACTACTTCGGATTTGGCTGCAGACGAAGAGAGTGGCGAAACAGGTTCAGGTAATGATGATTCCCAGAATGCGGCTGACGATACGCCTGTTACGCTTACAGTCAGTGTAGTTGGTGATTGCACACTGGGAACGGACGAAGCATTTGATTATGATACCAGTCTGAATGCTTATTTTGAAAATTATGGAAAGGAATACTTTTTCCAGAATGTAAAAAGTATTTTTGAAGCGGATGATCTGACCATTGCCAATAACGAGGGGACTTTTACAGACAGCTATGACCGTGAAGATAAGACCTTTGCATTTAAAGCTCCCGCTTCTTTTGCCGGCATTTATTCCTGTAGTTCTGTGGAAGCTGTAAATACAGCCAACAACCATAGCCACGATTATGGGGAACAGAGCTTTCAGGATACAATGAATGCCCTGGATGCCCAGGGAGTTGTTCACTTCGGATACGATGAAACTGCGGTGATGGACATAAAGGGCGTAAAAGTAGGGCTTGTAGGCATTTATGAACTGTATGATCATCTGGGCCGCGAACAGCAGCTGAAAGATAACATCGCCAAAGTAAAAGCAGACGGTGCAAAACTTGTTATTGTCATTTTCCATTGGGGAAATGAGAAAGAGACCGTTCCGGATTCCAATCAGATGACGCTGGGACATCTTGCCATTGACCTGGGAGCGGATCTGGTATGTGGACACCATCCACATGTATTACAGGGAATTGAAGAATATAAAGGGAAAAATATTGTTTACAGTCTTGGAAATTTCTGTTTTGGTGGAAATAGCAGTCCAAGCGATATGGACACTATGATTTTTCAACAGACCTTTACCATTACGAAAGATGGTGTAACGGAAGATAATGTGACCAATATTATCCCATGTTCTATTTCTTCTGCATATGATTACAACAATTACCAGCCAACACCGGCGCAGGGGGATGAAAAGACCAGAATTATGGAGAAGATTCAGGAAAGGAGTTCCTGGATCGGGACAGAAAATTAAAGGAGGAGCAGCGGATATGGAATATACAACACTTGGAAAAACAGGACTTCAGATTTCCCGTATGGGATTCGGTGGGATTCCCATTCAGAGAATTGACGCAGAAGGTACTAAGAATCTGATGAAACAGCTGATGGAAGCGGGCGTGAATTATATTGATACCGCCAGGGGATATACAGTCAGTGAGGAATATCTTGGCTATGCACTGGAGGGAATCCGGGATAAATTTGTGATCGCGACGAAAAGCATGGCAAGAACGAAAGAAGCTATGGCTGCTGATATCGAGAAGAGCCTTGGAAATCTGCGCACAGATTATATAGACCTGTATCAGGTACATAATCCAAGCATGGAACAGCTGGATACAGTAGTAGGAGAAGGCGGGGCGCTGGAAGCGCTTATGGAAGCAAAGAAAGCCGGGAAAATCGGACATATCGGTCTGACTGCACATTCCACAGCTGTATTCGAGCGGGCGCTTTCCCTTGACTGGGTGGAGACGATCATGTTTCCATATAACATTGTAGAGAACCAGGGCGAGAAACTGATCCGCAAATGCCAGGAGAAAAATGTAGGATTTATCGCCATGAAACCATTGGCAGGTGGTGCCATTGAAAACGGAATCCTTGCCCTTCGCTATGTCTGTTCCAATCCTGCCGTTACGGTAGTGATTCCGGGGATGGCAGAAGTATCAGAGTTGGAAGAGAATGTAAAGGCCTGCTCTGATGCCACACCGCTTACAGAGGCAGAGCTTGCAGAAATGGAAGAAATCCGTCATCAGCTTGGCACCAATTTCTGCCGCCGCTGTAATTACTGTGCGCCGTGTACAGTTGGAATCAGCATTCCCAGTGCATTTCTTTTTGCAGGATATCTGGAGCGCTACAATCTGGCAGACTGGGCGAAAGACCGGTACAGCAGTATGGCAGTGAAAGCATCTGCCTGTGTAGGATGCGGCAAATGTGAGACAAGATGTCCATACCATCTGCCAATCCGGGAAATGCTGAAAAAAGTTGCAAAAGAGTTTGGAGAGTAGGCTCTGAGCAGTTAGATAATTTTTTAATAAACCTTAATGCAGGGCAGTTGGAAATTTTCTGACTGCTCTTTTATTATGCTGTCCTTGATGCAAAAAGGCTAATATCCTGTTTGGAGCACTGTAAAAAATAAAAATATTGAAAAAGGTATTGACCTTATAGTAACTATATGGTTTACTATGTAAGAGATCTAAGAAAAAACCTTATAGCTACTACAAGGTTGAACATGAGAAGAATACACGAATATAAGATCTGATCGAGGAGGATTAAGATGAAAAAACTGGTGGTTTTGGGATTAGCAATGGCAATGACAGCATCTATGGTAAGCGGTGTATATGCACAGCCGGTACAGGCAGCAGAGGGCGAAGGCCTTAAGGTTGCTCTTTTACTTTCCGGAGCAGCAAATGACCAGGGATGGAACCAGACAGCATATGAAGGTGCACAGAAGGCCTGTGAGAAATATGGCTATGAGCTGGCATACACAGAGAACCTGGAAGCTGCTGATATTTCCGCTGCTTTTGCTGATTATGCAAGTGCAGGCTATGATGTAGTAATCGGACATGGATACGAGTTCGGTGATCCTGCCCTGGAAGTTGCAGAAACCTACCCAGACACTAAATTCATCTGTACAGAAGCTGATGCATCTGCAGACAACGTAGCATCTTATGTTATGGCTTGTGAGCAGACTGCTTATGTTGAAGGAATCATCGCTGCTTCCATGACTGAGACAGACAAGCTTGGCGCAATCGGACCGATCCCGGGAGATTCCCTTGTGAAGATCATTAACGGATATGAAGATGGAGCGAAATCTGTAAATCCTGATATTGAAGTACAGACTGCATGGACGAACTCCTATGTAGATACCCAGCTGGCACAGGAAGCTGCAAAAGCCATGATCGACAATGGCGTTGATGTGATCAAGCACTGCGCAAATGCCTGCGGAAATGGTGCTATGGCAGCAGCTGTTGATGCTGGAATCTGGTGCCAGGGCGATTCCTATGACCAGAGTTCTTTAGCACCTGACAACATTCTGGATTCTGCACTTTACAATCTTGACGTTGTAATTGATACAGCACTTGGAAGCGTTGCAGATGGAAGCTTTGCAGGAGATGTTTACAACCTTGGTATGGCAGATGGAGCTGTAGAAGTTCTTCTTTCCGATAATCTTCCAGAGGATGTAAAAACAACTGCACAGGATGCAATTGACAAGATCGTTTCCGGCGAGCTTGAGGTAGAGCGCGATTATACATTAAGAAATTGATCAGATACTGCTAAAGCCTGTAGCCTGTTTTGAACACGCTCTGGCAAAAAAGACTGATCCAAAATGATTAAGCTGAAAGGAAGAAATGGTATCAAGCGGTCATCCGGATAGCATTTCGGAATTTCAGCTTAATTTTGTAATTGGCTCTGAACAGTTACTTAATTTTTCACTACGTTTAGAAAAAAGGAGAAAACAATGTCTCTTCTTCAAATGAAACATATCTGTAAATCATTTTCCGGCGTGTATGCCAACGAGGACATCAATCTGACCGTTGAAAAAGGTGAAATCCATGCGCTTCTTGGAGAAAATGGTGCCGGAAAGACCACTCTTGTGAATATTATTTTTGGTCTTTATACTGCTGATAGCGGGGAAATTCTCTGGAAAGACAAGCCGGCAGATTTCCAATCCCCAAGAGAAGCTATTGAGGCGGGGGTTGGAATGGTCCAGCAGCATTTTTCCCTGGTGAATAAAATGACAGTTCTGGATAATGTGATCCTGAATCTGAGGGGCAACTCCTTTTTCCTGAACCGTGCAGCTGCAAAAAAGAAACTGACAGACCTGGCAGAAAAATATGGCCTGCATGTAAATCCGGATGCTGTGGTAAGTGACCTGTCTGTGGGAGAACAGCAGAGAGTGGAGATTCTGAAAGCCTTATATCGGAATGTAGAGCTTCTGATCCTGGATGAACCTACCGGTGTGCTTACCCCTCAGGAGACCACTCAGTTCTTTGAGGTTCTGCGGAATCTGAAAAAAGAAGGGTATGGCATCATCATTATCACTCACCGTATGAGTGAGATCATGGCGATCAGCGATAAGGTCACCATTCTCCGTGATGGAAAACAGGTGGCAGATCTTGTTACCGCAGATACCAATCCGGAGGAATTATCAGCTTACATGATCGGACGTGAGCTTTCCGATGATTATAATATAGAAGGAACTCCCCAGAAAGAGGTTATGCTGGAGCTGAAAAATGTGTCCAATACTCACAGAAAGCACAGCCGCCATAAACTGGATCACATCAGTCTTACCATTCACAAAGGAGAAATCCTGGGAATTGCAGGTGTAGAGGGAAATGGCCAGAAGGAGCTGGCTGAGGTTATCACTGGAATCCAGAAGACAGGTGCAGGTGAGATCATCCTGGACGGCAAAAGCCTGGCTGGTGAAAGCATCCGCGGACGGTATGAAGCGGGTGTTTCCTACATTTCCGAAGACAGACAGCAGGATTCTCTCATCACAGGAATGAACATTACAGAAAATCTGGTATTGCGGGAATATAAGAAGCTTCCATTTGCCAGACATTCCCTTGTGAATAAGGCTGCCATCCGCAAAAACGCAGCAGAAAAAATGGAACAGTATCAGGTTCGTGCCTCTGGAAAATCCGGTATTGACACTCCTGTGAAGCTTTTGTCCGGTGGAAACCAGCAGAAGCTGATCATTGCAAGGGAGCTGACCGATAAGGCAAAGGTGATCGTAGCAAGCCAGCCTACAAGAGGTCTTGACATTGGAGCTACAGAGTTTGTGCGCCAGCAGCTGATCAGCCAGAGAAATGCAGGAAAAGGTGTGATGCTGATCTCGGCAGACCTGGAAGAAATCATGGCATTAAGCGACCGGATCGCTGTACTTTTTGGCGGTAAAATAGTGGGAATCCTGAATAGAGAAGAAGCAACCGTACAGAAAATCGGACTTCTTATGGGCGGAATTTCAGAGAAGGAGGCAAGATGATGGAGAAGGAAAAAAGAACAAGAGCGATCACAGATGTGCTTCTGATTCTTGTGATCACAGTGATAGTCGGAACCGTTCTTATCATTGCCTGCGGTGCAAGCCCGGCAGAAGCCTACGGCCTTTTCTTCCGTGGAATTTTCGGAACTCCGGCAGGATTTGCAGAAATTTTCGTAAAAGCCTGTCCGTTGATCCTGACAGGACTTGGCTGTGCAGTAGCATACCGCACCGGATTTTTTAACATCGGGGCAGAAGGCCAGTTTTATGTAGGAGCAATGGCGACCACCATCGTGGCTCTGGATTGGACAGCCATTCCTGGTGTACCAAGAATTATCCTTTCCCTGATCGTGGGATTTCTGGCTGGCGGCATCTGGGCATTGATCGCAGCTGTCTGTAAAGCGAAATTTAATATTTCAGAGATCATCGTTACCATTATGCTGAACTACATTGCTATCAATTTCCTTGGTTATGCAGTCCGTTCCTTTTTGATGGATCCGGAGGGAAATGTTCCCCAGTCTGCCAAAATCGACAAGTCCGTGCAGCTGGGCAATCTGATCCCGGCAACCCGCTTCCATGCAGGAATTCTGATCGCTGTTTTATGTGTGATCGTTGTATGGTTTTTCCTGGAAAAAACAACTATGGGATACGAATTAAAGGCAGTAGGACTGAATAAAAGAGGCAGCGCCTGCAATGGTATTTCCGTTATGAAAAATATCGTCCTTTCGGCATTTTTAAGCGGTGGACTTTCCGCAGTAGCCGGTGGAATCGAGGTTCTTGCCATTCAGAAAAAACTGCTGGAGGGAATTTCCTCAAGCTGTGGATACACAGCAGTGCTGATCGCACTTGTAGCTTTTAATAATCCGGTGGGAGTTTTCTTTGTGGCAGTTTTGTACGCGGCAATGCAGGTTGGCGCAGGTTCCATGCAGAGACAGCTTGGGGTGCCGTCCGCCATTGTAAACATCCTGATCGGTGTGGTGGTAGTGCTGATTCTGGGAAGAGAACTGTTCCATTTTAAGAAGACACATGGAAAAGGAGGAAATGCGTAATGCTTCAACAGATTTTTAGTTTAAGTTTTATGACTGCATTTCTGGCAGCCGCTGTCCGTCTGGCCGTGCCGCTTATGTACGGCGGAATCGGAGAGACCATTGCGGAGAAATCCGGTATCCTGAACATCGGCATGGAAGGGGTTATGCTCAGCGGTGCTTTTTTCTCCTTTGCGGGAGCCTGGTATTCCGGTAATCTTTTTGTAGGACTTTTACTGGGAATGATTGGAGGGCTTGTAGTCAGTCTGCTTCACGGACTTCTTTCCATCACTTTGGTCCAGAACCAGTCTGTATCCGGTCTGGCAATCAATATGCTGATGCTTGGTGTGACCAGCTTTTTGTTCAAGCTGATGTCAAATGGCCAGGGATATCAGCAGATTGAGACTTTTCCCAACATTGCAATCCCAGGCCTGTCTAAAATTCCGCTGATCGGAGATGCATTTTTTAACTGTGATTTTCTTACTTACACTCTTTATGTGTTGCTTGTTCTTACCTGGATTTTTTACAAAAAAACGAATCTGGGACTGTCTTTTACAGCGGTAGGAGAACATCCTCAGGCAGCAGAATCAGCTGGAATCCAGGTAAAAAAATACCGTTGGATCGTAATGGTATTTAATGGGCTTCTGGGCGGTATCGGTGGTGCATATCTGGTTCTGGTACAGCTTGGCGTGTTTACGGAAAATATGATCTCCGGCCGTGGTTATATCGCACTGGCTACAGTTATCCTTGGACGTTATACACCATTTGGAATGTTCGGTGCAGCTCTTTTGTTTGGTGCGGCTAATGCCCTGCAGATCCGTCTCCAGACTATTGGAGTATCCATTTCTCCATTCCTTCTGGCTATTTTGCCATATGCACTGACCCTGATCGCGATGATCGGAGCAGCAGGAAAGAACAGCGAGCCGGAAGCACTCAGTAAGCCATATGTAAAGGGCGCAAGATAGGAGCGTTTTATGGGAAATAAAGAGTATCTGAATGTAAATGAGCTGGCAACTTTGTTTGGATTGAATGTGCAGACACTGCATTATTATGATAAGATCGGTATTTTGAAACCGAATTACCGGGATCCACATAATGGCTACCGGAAATACCGTTTCGACCAGACGTATAAGCTGGCATCCATCCGCTATATGCGTAAACTTGGATATTCCATTGATGCGGTACGGGATTTCCAGGACACAAAGGATCCGGATGAGGCATTAAAAAGGTTAAAAGAGCGCTCGGCAGCAATCCACGCCCAGTGGGAGGAAATGATGCGCATTGACCATGCGATTTTGCGAAAAATCCAGTTTATTGAAGATTCTAAAAAGGGAGTCGATTATGAGGATTTTCAGGTTGTGAAATATCCGGAAAGAAAATACATTCCCATTGGGACTGAAACAGAGATTTATGCAGGAGAATCCTTCTATTTTTATCCGACCATTGTTTTTTACGGAAAAAATAAAAATGGGGAAATCAAAAAGGAATTTGGAGCGCTTCTGACAGATGATTCTGATGCGGAAAATGCGGAAACCCTGACCATACCGGCAGGTACTTATGTGGTGGGGTATCATAAAGGGGCTTATGAGCAGATCCAGGACAGTTTTGACAGGATAAAAAGATGGGGGCGGAACCTGAATCTGGAGGATACCATTCTGGCGGTCAACATTATCGATCAGTTCGTGGAGCAGAATAACGGGAATTATTCTACCAGGATCGAAGTGCGGATCGCAGGTACACATTAGAGCCTTTTTCAAGCTGCTCCAGAGCGTGTTATACATTTATAATGAAACAGATTTGTAATATCAGAGACTGTGTGAAAAACGTTCAGTATGGATCGTTTTAGCCAGGCTCTAAGAAGGTGAGGAAGAACATGGCAGTAAAAATTTATCACGGAGACATTTTATTTACACCGGCAGCTGACCAGCTGGCAGTTCATGAAAACAGCTATATCATTGTAGAGGATGGTGTGGTCTCACAGATCTGTGAGACAGTGCCAGAGCAGTATAAGGGTGCAGAAATTGTGGATTATGGCGATAAGCTGATCATACCTGCTTTTTCTGATCTGCATGTACATGGGGCACAGTATGTGCAGCGTGGAATCGGCATGGATTGTCTGCTTTCTGACTGGCTGAATCATTATACATTCCCACAGGAATCCCGTTTCCAGAATATGGAGTATGCGAAAAACTGTTATGATGCATTTGTGGATGACATGCTCCGTCATGGTACCTTCCATGCCAATGTATTTGCCACCATCCACCGGGAAGCTACCAACTATCTGTTTGACAAGATGGAAGAAAAAGGAATGTACGGATATGTGGGAAAAGTAAATATGGATTGTAATTCCCCAGAATTCCTGATCGAAACAACTGAGGATTCCCTGAAAGAAACTGAAAAATATCTGGCAGAGCATGAGGGCAGCAAAAAGGTGAAAACCATTCTGGCACCCCGTTTTGCACCTACCTGCAGTGAGTCTTTGATTCAGGGACTGGGAAAACTGGCTGCAAAATATCATTGTGGTGTACATACCCATCTGGTAGAATCCATCTGGGAAGCGCAGGAAGCCTTGAAGCTGTTTCCTGGGTATGGCTCTGATGCGGAGATCTATGAGCGCGCAGGATTGATGGATCACGGTCCTTCTATTTTTGCACACGTTATTTTCCCATCGGATGAAGATAAGCGGATTCTGAAAAAGCATGGAAGCTTTTCTGTACATTGTCCGGATGCAACGGTGAACATTATCGCAGGAATCATGCCCCTTAAGAAAATGGCAGATGAGGGACTGAAAATTGCCATTGGTTCGGATATTGCCGGAGGTCATGGAATCGCCGTTTACCGCCAGGTGGCAAGAGCGGTGCAGCTGTCCAAGCTGAAAGAGTTCTACGAGCCGGAAGAAAGCAAGACTATTACCATCACACAGGCATTTTATCATGCAACCAAGGAAGCCGGAAGTGTGTTCGGAAAGGTAGGATCTTTCGAAAAGGGATATGCATTTAATGCGCTTGTAGTTGATAATATGGAAGATCCATGGACAAAGATGACTGCCCAGGAGAAACTGGAGAGATTCTGCTATATCGGAGATGACCGGAATATCCGGGCAAGATATATTGACGGAAAGCTGGTGAAGGTAGAAGCGTAGAAGCCTTGTATGTGTTGTTTCATGGATTGAATATTGGATTATCGGACGTGGGTTCAATTCCCGCCAGGTTATAGTTAAAACGCCGTATTTACGGCGTTTTTTCTTAAAAAGATTTTTCTTAAAAAGGCAAAAATATAGATTCAGCCTTGACAGTTTTAAATGAATTGCATATAATAAGATTCCAGAGTTTTTACATGCTCTGGTCAAAATGATTACACAAACTTCGTCTGCGCACCAGCAATACCTATTTTATCCATTAGGGCTTGTACTGGTTTCGACGGGGGTTTTGAAGTTGTGGAAGCCATCCGCAGTCTCCCGAACTGCGTAATAACGGGAAATTCTAAATATAAACGCTGACGATCAGTTAGTAATGGCAGCCTAAGTGCTGCCCGTCAGTCCTGTTGCACTCACACTTCAGGAGTCTGGCGTCGACCTTGTGAGAAACCTTGCCGGGTAAGCTTTGCCCCGGTAGATGTATCATGAAGCTACTGAAGCA
>JAQXQS010000066.1 GCA_029101305.1 Clostridia bacterium
TATCAAAGTAATCACACCTGGAAATAATCATCATATGGCAGAAGCGATGTTCAAAAGCTTTGCGAAAGCGCTGGATATGGCCACTGCATATGACCCACGCATCACAGACGTACTTTCAACGAAAGGAAGCTTATAAAAGGATTACGGACATATATGGAACAGAATGAATTAAAAAGTAAAATGTCATGGTCAGATTTCAAACTGAACAGTGATGGAATGATACCGGTTATCGTCCAGGACTACAAAACCAACGAAGTTCTCATGCTGGCCTATATGAATGAAGAGGCCTATCTTACTACATTAAATCTTGGCAAAATGACCTATTGGAGCCGTAGCCGTAATGAGCTCTGGACCAAAGGACTGACCTCTGGTCATGTCCAGTACGTGAAGTCATTGACTATTGACTGTGATAATGATACAATTTTGGCAAAAGTTGAGCAGATCGGTGCTGCATGTCACACTGGAAACAGAACATGTTTTTTTACCCCTTTGCTCGAAAAATAAGCCAAAGGTAAAATTATCATATGAAAAAACAAATGAAGAACGGTATGATCAAGGTTTTACTCTTTTGTCTGGTCATCTTGATCGCCTATGGATTGTGGTGCCATTTTCTGACAGACGATGTCATCTGGAAGAAACTGAAGATCAACGGCATTGCCGTTCAGGGCATGACAAAGGAAGAAGCAATTGAAGCAATTTCTGAGGATTTTCAGGAAAAATATAAGGATACCAGGATGACAGTAGTTCTGAATGGAAAAAAATTCAAAGTATCCATATATCCAGTCCTTGGACTGGACGTAAAATCCATTGTGGAAAGTGCTTATTCTCTTGGGCATGGATCCTGGTTTACCCATGGAACTGACCGCATAGAGCTTATGAACAGTAAGACAAAAGAAGAAGTCACCCTTATGCCGGAAGCCAGAAATAAGGAGCAGTTAGATCAGGTTCTGGAAGACGCCGGAATTTTGAAAGGCTCTACAACCGTACAGACTTCCTGTGAGCTCACAGATACTGAGCTTGTTATTACGAAGGGAAAAACCGGAACCGGACCAGATATGGATGCGCTGAAAGAAGAAATCCTAAAAGCCATTTCCATAGAAGATTATGAAACGGTACTGGAATGTCCCACAAAGGAGACGCCACCTGATGAGCTGGATATGGATGCTTATTATGAGCAGGTACATACCGAGGCCAAAGATGCCTCCCTGGATGAAGATAACAATATTATTCCAGCGGTTACTGGTATTTCCTTCGATGTAAAGTCTGCAGCACGGAAGCTGAAAAAGGCGAAAGATGGACAGACCATCACCATTCCCCTTGAAATTACCTTGCCAGAGGTGTCTACAGAGGAGATCGAGGCATTGCCCTATCTAAATCTTCTTGGGACTTATACCACATACGGTGGAGGAACCGCCAACCGGGTTACAAATCTGAAGCTGGCTGTTGCAGCCTGTGATGGAGTGGAGCTTCAACCAGGACAGGTTTTCTCCTATAACGATACTTTGGGACCCCGTACAGAAGAACGGGGATATAAAGAAGCGACCGTAATCGTAGGCGGTGAACATGCCCAGGATATCGGGGGCGGGATCTGCCAGATTTCTACTACGCTATTTATGGCCTGTCTGCAGTCTGATCTGACCATTGTTGAGCGGCATAATCATGCTGCCCGCATTGACTATGTGGATGACGGTCTGGATGCTGCTGTGGTATGGGGCAATCAAGATTTCCGCTTCCAAAATAATACTGCTTATCCTGTTAAAATAGAAGCTTCCTATGACGAAAAAGAAGAAGCTGTTACGGTCTCCATCTATGGTACAAAAACAGACAATAATACAGTGGAGATCACTACAGAGCATTCAGATCCGAATACCTGCAAGACATATCGGAGCGTGTATGATGAAAATGGAACACTTCTTCGCAAAGACGAGGTGGGATACAGCAAATATAAGCAATAAGAGGATATCATTACCAATTCCTCTGTTATAATCTATTGATTTCAACAAAACAGTCTGCTATAATGAAATGAATTGAATAGATCCGTTTTCAGTGCCTTTGCAGTAATTTCTGCTGGCTAAGAGGGAATCAGGTGAAAGTCCTGAACGATCCGGTCACTGTAAACAGGGAATGGAATCTGTTTTTGCCATTGGTACTTATACTGAGAAGGCTGGATTCCATATTGATCTGTAAGTCAGGAAACCTGCTGAATTCGTTAATGAAAGCTTCCGTG
>JAQXQS010000067.1 GCA_029101305.1 Clostridia bacterium
TCCAACATTGATACCCTTCTGAAGAATGTAGACGATAAACTTTATATAGGAAAAAAACAGGGAAGAGACCGGGTGATCTATTAAGATCGACCTGGTTTTTTCATCCTAGAGCGTGTTTGAAAAATCATTCCTGCAATCTGCACGCCCCACTTTGCGGTATATTTTGTCCTCTTTCAGTCGGTGTAGCCCGCTACGCCGCCCTCAATCGGACAAAATCTCCCACAAATTGTGACGCACATCTTGCAGAAAGCCTTTTTCAAACACGCTCTAGGAAAATGAAGGTTGCATTTATTCCTGGAATCCTTTAAACTCTTTATTATGAATAAGAAGATAACTGTACTGTGCTGGCTGTAAAAGAAATCACAGGCAGATGGCGATAAACAGTTATAAAGTATATGGCAGGAGAATCGGACTGGTATGTTTAAGGTGGAAGAAATAAAAAATAAGATCGCAACAGGAGGCTGGACAAGAGAGGACACGCAAAAAGCGATAGATGAGCTGAAAATATTATCAGACCTTACCGTCTGTACAGAAGAAATTTATGCGGTCAGCTATGGAATCTTTTCCTATAACTTCCGGGAATATGCTTATCCTATGATCGAGATTTGCAGGGAGACCGGAATACATCTGGATGCGTCACAGGCTAAGGCAAGGATCTATCTGGCTCTTGTAAGGCTCTATTTTTGTCTTGGATTTCCACCGAAGATCGTGGAATATGGGTTGAAATACGCCAATTCCGGCTACACTATGAGATCTCCCCTGAAATCTGTTTATAATACGATCGTAGCGGCATTTACAGATTGCGGTCTGTTTTCAGAAGCAGATATCTACCTGGAGAAAATGATGGATATTTCCAGAAAGACTCCTTGCAGCCAGGATGTGGATTTCTGGGATTCGGATATCTTGAACGAACTGGTTTACTATGACAGCAAAGTATATGTAAAAATCGGACTGGGGGATATTGAAGGTGCCAGACAGGCGACGCAGAAAACAGAGGAAATTTTATCTACCAGGGATATTCCGGAGGACGGAAGAAACTTTTTCCTTTTACAGAAAGAATTTACAGATATGTATCTCCGCCTGTACCAGCAGGAAGATAAATCGTTGATCGCCGGGGAATTTAACGATTACATGAAGAAGATGGAAGCCGGGGAGGGTGCCAGGGATACTTTAAGCTTTTGTGTCCGCTATTTTGGTGAATTTCTGCAGGTTATGGCAGAGGAAGAAAGATGGGAGGATATTGTGCGCATTGGAACTTATATCCAGAGTGCCAAGAATTTCAGCGGAAGCTTCTGCCCTGTTTATAAGGTTATGCGTACTGCAGCAGGTAAGAGCAGCCGGGATGAGATCCGGAAGCAGGCACCTGAATTTGAAAAAATGTACATAAATGCCCTGGAGCATGAGATGGAGAATTACGATCAGATGGTCCGTATGCTAGCGAAGGAAGAACTGCGGATTGTCCAGCTCAGGGAATCCCTAAAGAAAGACACTCTGACAGGCTGTCTGAACCGCAATGCTTTTGAAAAAAACAGCGCACGTTTTATTCACAATCATCAGGATGGCTGTCTTGTGTTTATTGATCTGGATTATCTGAAACTGATCAATGACAGCTATGGACATGAGAATGGAGACCGGTATCTGATTCATTTCGTAAACCATTTGTCAGGCTTTATGGATGAGCGGGACCGGCTGTATCGGTATGCAGGAGATGAGTTCCTGATTCTTTCCGCGGCTGGTACAGAAGAGACTGAGAAAAGATTGAAGAACGCGTTGGAAACGAATCCGATCTATTTTCCGGTAAACGGAGGAAAGCATCACATCAGTTTTTCCTATGGAATTGTAGCGTTTCGGGAAGAGGCCAGAGAGATTGAGGAGCTGGTAAAGGAAGCGGACAGAAGAATGTACCAGTGTAAGAAAGAAAATCACAGACGGATTTTTGAAAGAGGCGAAACCAAATGATCACACAGGATAATATTATTCATTTTTATACAAAATATAAAGAGAATCTGAAAACAGAGGATCAGATCCAGGAAGGGCTTTTGAAGGCAGAAGACCAGGAAGTCTGGATCGAGAATCTGAAGAACAAATCCAGGGTTATGCGTAGACTCTATATAGAGAATGAGGCACTTCTGAACCTGTACATCCGTCCTTTCCTGGAGGGGGAAGCGAAGCTGAATGACGATCTGGCGAGGGAATTTCTGCATCAGGTCCGAATGGCCAATGATGAGGGATATGAGGACAATCTTGCCATGCTGGAGATTCTGGAGCTTCTGGATGAATATTTTCAGAATAGTGATGATCTGGACTCTTATATCTGGACATTGAACCTTCTGGGAAATCTGCACAACCGCCCTTTCAGCGATGAAGATGGAAAGAAAGGGGCTGCTTATTTTGACAGGATCCGTGCACTTACACCCCGTTATTTTGAAATTAAGGATTTCGATGTAAGGAAACGAATCATTTATTCTTATTATAATTTCCCGGTTATCAATATGAATTTTAATCTTGGTACAGGAAAGGATATTTTAAAATATATAGACGAAGCCCTGGCTTTCTATAATGATGAAAGAGTACGGGCGCTGGATGGGGAGCGTTTTGACTTTGACGGACTGATCGAGGAGCTGAATTACGATCTTCTTGGCAATTCTGTATTACGGTATTCGAAACACGAGATTGACCAGACACTTCTTGCCCGTGCGTCCAGGGTGTTGGGAGAGTATTATCAGCGCCAGCTTGAAGAGAACCCCAATCCCTATGAAATGCTGGATGAGATTTATTGTAATTACAAGCTAAGCCAGTTTTACAGTGGGAAAATAACCTGTACAGAGTTACTGACAGATTACAGGAAATTCTGTGAGTACAGCATGGAAAATGACAGTCTGGATAGTCAGGAAGGGGTTGAATTTTCGGACAGCCGGTATTTCCAGGTGGTGGTGAATCATCTGCCTACCATTATGGAGCTGGTAGAAAAATATAAGGATGAATATCATGGACCGGCTGATATCCGGGAATTCTGTGTATCAAATTATGTGCGGGTGGTCCGCAACCTGTCCAGAACGGAGAATGATACCTTTGTAAATGATGTGGTCTGGCGGTCCCTTGGGGAAATCCTGAAATATGCTTCCGAAGATGAAGTGAATACCCTTGTCCTGATGCAGATCATGGTCAGCCGTGATGAAAGTACAGCTCTTCACAGTGCAATGGTAGAGCAGCTTGCAAGACGTATCCTGAATGCAGTGATCAAGAAAAGACCGGAACTGCTGGTGGGAACTTTCGGATATGAGAATGTGGTGGAGGTGCTGGAAAATCAGGAGAACATACTGGATTTTGTGTCCCAGGCGGCACAGCTGCTTGACATCGGAATGATCCAGCTGGCTTCTATTGTGAACAAACAGTCCAGACAGCTGACGGTCAGGGAGAAGAAGAATATTCTGCATCATGCGGCAGATGGTGCGAAGTTTCTGGAGGAGATTCCTTCTCTTTGCAAATATAGGGAAGCCGTTCTTGGGCACCACAAGTCCTGGGACGGAAAAATGGGATATCCGGCAGAGTTTGATAATACGAAATCAAAAATCCGCCTGCTCATAGAAATCTTACATATCAGTGACTGCCTGGATGCAGGAACTGATTTTGTAGGACGAAGCTATAAACAAAGTAAAAAGCTGCCACAGATCCTGGAGGAGTTTTCCAGGGGGAAAGGCTCTATTTACTGTCCGGAGCTGGTAGAGCTGATGGAAGAAGATGAGGAATTACAGGCAGATCTTTCCTATCTGATCGGCGCGGGCAGGATCCGTACCTGTTATTCTGTGTATGGAAGGGCTGTAGACCAAAATGAGGCGGAAGGAATGCGGCTTTCCATTGATATTGAGAATTGGGAGGAAAGTAGTGACCAGCAGGGTGATGATGGGGACACGATCCTTGATTTCCTGCATAAAAGTGGCAGTGAGAACCGCCAGCTTCTGAAGGCACTTGCCAGGAATTCCCTGGTGATTCTGTATGTGGATATGCTGTCGGGGGAATATAAGGTTTCTTACCGTGGAAGTCAGAAGCTTCTGGATAAAAAAATCCCGGATGGCTTTTATGCAGATTTTCTCAAGCAGTATCTGGCCCCTGATTTTGAGCCGTCTGACTGGGAAAAGATCAGGTTGAAGATAAAGCTTTCCGAGCTTTCCCATACATTTCTGGAGCAGGATGGCAGCTTCGAATGCGAAGGCAGGGTAAAGCAGAAGGATACTTATCGCTGGGTGCGTTTCCAGTTTATCCGCCTGGATGACGAAAATGCCATGCCAAGAATGATGACTATGATCGCAACGGATGTGCAGGAGACTCACAGCAGGAATGAACAGCTGATGAACAGCCTGAAGGATGCGTACAAAGCGGCAGAAGAGGCCAATAAAGCAAAGAGCGTGTTCCTGAGCAGTATGTCCCATGATATCCGTACCCCGATGAATGGAATCATCGGTATGACGCAGATCGCCATGAAACATCTGAATGAACCGGAACGTATCCTGGATTGCTTGCAGAAGATCGATGATTCTTCCCGGCATCTTCTTGGGCTGATCAATGAAGTGCTGGATATGTCAAAAATCGAAAGCGGCAGCACGACCCTTCAGGAAGAACCATTATATCTGCGCAAGACCATGGAGATGGTGGATGGGGTATGCCGGCCTGCGGCTGCGGAGAAGCGGCAGACGCTGGAAATGGATATTGAAGGAATCCGGGATGATCATGTAATGGCGGATCCGGTGAGACTGCGTCAGATCCTGATCAATCTGATTTCCAATGCAGTGAAATATACGCCTGAAAATGGACGGATCCAGGTGAAGGTGACCCAGGGCAACAGCCCGATGCCGGGCAAAGCGGGATATTCCTTTGTGGTAAAGGATAATGGAATCGGTATGTCGGAAGAATTCCAGAAGCGGTTATTTGAGCCGTTTTCCCGTGAGGATAATAGCATGACAAATGTGACCCAGGGAACAGGTCTTGGCCTTTCCATTGCCAAATCCATTATTAACCAGATGGGCGGAAATATTGAGGTGGTAAGCCATCAGGGAGAGGGTACTACCTTTTCAGTACGCCTGGATCTGACTCTGGCAGCTGAGGAAAATGTGTCACAGGAAGGCGAGAGTACAAAGAGTGAGGGTGAGACAGGACGAAATGGAGAGGATGAGAGAAATCTTGATTTCCTGAAAGGCCGCAGGATCATGCTGGTTGAGGACAATGCACTGAACCGTGAGATCGCTTATGAGCTTTTGTCAGAGGCAGGGCTTCTGGTGGATGCTGTGGAGAATGGCCGTGAGGCGATTGAGCTTCTGGAAAAACAGCCGGAATACTATTATGAGCTGATCTTTATGGATATCCAGATGCCGGTTATGAATGGCTATGAGGCGACGAAGAGCATTCGTGCAAAAGAGAGTGATTACTGGAAAGGGCTTCCGGTGATTGCCATGACGGCGAATGTATTTCAGGAGGATGAAAGCCGGGCAGCAGAATGCGGTATGAGTGGTTATATTACCAAACCGATCGATATGAACGTGATCTATTCCGTGCTTGAAAAATGGCTTCCAAAGAACTATAATAGCTGATGCACGCTTGGAACCGGTTTGAACTATAATCGCTGATGCAGGGTTAGGAACTGTATGACTATAGATTAGGGTTTAGAGTGTGGGAAGAGTTATCTGGCTGGAAGTTATGGGATGGAAGGCTGGAAGCAGTAAGGGAGCGACAGAGTTGAGTAAGAATAAATACGAAATTGATATGTGTAACGGAACCATTATGGATAAGCTGATTTCATTCGCCCTTCCACTCATGGTTTCCGGAATCTTGCAGCTGATGTTTAATGCTGTGGATATTATTGTGGTGGGAAGATTTTCCGGCAGTCAGGCACTGGCTGCAGTTGGTTCTACCACAGCGCTCATCAATGTGTTCACCAATCTTTTTATTGGTGTATCACTTGGGGCAAATGTGCTGGCAGCCAGGTTTTATGCGGCTGGGAAGCATAAGGAGATGTCAGAGACTGTACATACGGCAATTACGCTGGCATTGATAAGTGGTGTGGTCATGGCGGTGATCGGTCTGCTTTTTTCCAGATGGGCACTGGAGCTTATGGGAACCCCGTCGGATGTTATCGACCAGTCTGCTTTATATATGCGGATCTATTTTCTGGGGATGCCTTTCTTTATGCTGTATAACTATGGCGCGGCAATTCTGCGTGCAGTGGGGGATACCAAGCGTCCGTTGATGTTCCTGATCGTAGCAGGTATTATCAATGCGGTACTGAATATGTTCCTGGTGATCGCATTTCATATGGGTGTGGCTGGTGTTGCCATTGCGACTGTGATTTCCCAGCTGATCTCCTGTATTCTGGTTCTTCGGTGTCTGTATAAGACAGAGGGAAGCTATCAGCTTCGTTTTTCAAAGCTTTGTATGAAGAAATTTTATCTGGTACAGATTTTTCAGGTGGGAATCCCGGCAGGTGTGCAGAGTACGGTGATCAATTTTTCCAATGCGCTGTTGCAGTCTTCGGTAAATTCTTTTGGATCTACGGCTATGGCAGGCTATACAGCGGCCAATAATATTCTGGGATTTCTGTATGCGTCTGTGAATGCAGTTACCCAGGCATGTATGAGCTTTACCAGCCAGAATTACGGTGTGGGGAAATACAAACGTATGGACAGAGTGTTGCTGGATTGCGGGATCCTGTCCTTTGTGATCGCTTTTGTACTGGGATGCGGATCTTACATTTTCGGTGGAGAGATTCTGAAGATTTATACAGAGGATCCGGAGGTTATCCGCTGCGGTGTTGAGATCCTTTCTATCACTACAGTGCCGTATTTCCTTTGCGGGATCATGGATCTTTTCCCGGGAGCCCTCCGTGGAATGGGACATTCCGGTGTACCTATGATCCTTTCCATTATCGGTACAGTAGGTACCAGAATCGTGTGGATCTTTGGTGTTTTCCCAGAGCACAAATCCTTATATACATTGTTCATTTCCTATCCGGCATCCTGGATCATTACTATTGTGATGCAGGTGGCGTGCTTTGTGTTTGTGAGACGGAAGGTGCATGGGCAGCTGAAGGGAAATCATATATAATGTGAAATGAAAAGACGGTCTATAATACGGCCGTCTTTTTCATTCCTTTATATATGCAAATCTGGGGAGAAGAAATAACAGGAAACGGCTTATGGGGCTGATTCTTTTGACGGATTATTTTTGGCTGACTTTTGGCAAATTCACGATTGACGGAGTTTTTTTATGTGGCTTATAATAACCAGGACAATGAAATAACATATGAGGAGTGTGACGGAAAATGAACGACATGAAACGGCTGCTTAAATATGCCGGCCCATATAAAAAAGATATGATCCTGGGAGCCTTGCTGGTTCTCATAGAGACCTGTTTTGAATTGTTTATCCCGATTATGATCGCAGACCTGATCGATGTAGGTGTGGCGAATCATGATCTTCCTTATATTTACGGGAAAGGGCTGCAGATGATATTCTGTGCCCTGATGGCGCTGTTCACAGGACTTTTGTACGCCCATTTTGCAGCTAAGGCTTCTTATGGCTGGGGCGCTGAAATCCGGAAGGCAGAGTATGGGAAGGTGCAGCAGTATGCCTTTTCCAATCTGGATCATTTCCAGACCTCTTCTCTGATCACCAGAATGACCACGGATGTAACGGTGCTTCAGAATATGGTAAATGCCGGGTTCCGTCCTGTGACAAGAGGACCGTCCCTTCTAGTGATGGGAATCCTTCTTTCCTTCTGGATGAATCCGAAGCTGGCAGTGGTATTTCTGGTATGCATTCCGGTCCTTGGCTGTATTCTGTTCTGGATCGTGACGAAGGTGGCACCTATGTATACCAGGCTTCAGAGCATTATGGACCGCCTGAACCGTGTAGTACAGGAAGGATTAACTGCTATCCGGGCGGTAAAGGCTTTCGTAAGGGGTGAGTATGAAGAGGAGAAATTTGCAGAGGTAAATAAAGACCTGACCAGCTCTTCTGAGACTACGTTTCATTATGCAGTTCTGAACCTTCCTGCTTTTCAGGCGGTCATGTACAGTGCCATTGTGCTGATCATGTGGTTCGGGGGAAATATGATCCTGAAATCAGATCTGGCAGTTGGTGACCTGACCGGCTTTTTAAGCTATGTCATGCAGGTTATGAATTCCCTGATGATGATCGCAAATGTATTTCTCCTTCTCACCCGGTCCCTTGCCAGTGCCCACCGGATCGCGCAGGTGCTGGATGAAGAGGTGGAGCTTATTTCCCCTGAAAATGGAATCCAGGAAGTGACAGATGGAAGGATTGATTTTCAGGAGGTTTCCTTTAAATACCATAAGGCAGCCAAAGAGTATGCCCTGTCCGGGGTAAACCTTCACATTTCTTCTGGTGAGACTGTGGGAATCCTGGGCGGTACAGGTGCATCAAAGACAACCCTGGTGCAGCTGATTCCAAGACTTTATGACGCTTCTAAGGGCTCTGTCAGGGTGGCAGGACACGACGTGAGAGAATACGACGTTCATGTGCTTCGTGACGCTGTGGGGATTATTTTACAAAAAAATGTGCTGTTTTCCGGCACAGTGCGGGATAATCTGAAGTGGGGCAATCCAGATGCCACAGACGAAGAAATCTGGGAGGCGTGCAGGGATGCCTGTGCTGATGAGTTCCTGAACCGTATGCCAGAGGGTCTTGATACCATGCTGGAGCAGGGCGCAGCCAACCTCTCCGGAGGACAGAAGCAGAGGCTTTGCATTGCCCGTGCACTGGTTGGAAAGGCGAAAATACTGATTTTTGACGATTCTACAAGTGCTGTGGATACAGCAACAGAGAAGAAAATCCGGGAGGCTCTTGCCCGGCGCAGGGATGTGACGAAGATTATCATTGCCCAGAGGATTACTTCGGTAATGAATACAGACCAGATCGTGATCCTGGAGGATGGCAGGGTGCATTGTACCGGAACCCACAGTGAGCTGCTGGCACATGACCCGATTTATCAGGAGATTTACAGGTCGCAGATGAATGGCGCACTGGAGACAGAGAGTGCTGCAGACAGAAAAGAGCAGGCTTCTGTTATAGATTTGGTTATAAATCCGGGCTCTAGAGGAAAGGAGGGAAGATAAATGGCAGCGAGAACCTATAGCGGCAAAAAGCCGGAAAACATGAAAAAGACTGTAGGCTATTTTCTTTCCTATATGGGACGGCATAAGCGGATGCTGTTTGTGGTGGCAGTTCTGGTATCAGCCAGTGCCCTGTGTAACCTTCTTGGTACGTATATGATCCGTCCGGTTGTCAATGGCCTGGCAGATGGAAATGTTGGAACGCTGCTTCGGGGCGTGCTTCTGGCTGCCGGGATATTTGCCATAGGTGCACTGTCAGCCTGGGGCTATTCCCAGACTATGGTAAAGGCTTCCCAGAAGATTCTGTTTGATATCAGACGGGATCTGTTTTCCCATATCCAGACCCTGCCATTGAAGTTTTTTGACAGCAACGGGCATGGGGATATTATGAGCCTTTTTACCAATGATATTGATACTATATCAGATGCTTTGAATAACAGCTTTGCCATGGTGATCCAGAGCTTTATCCAGATGGTGGGAACCCTGACCATTCTTTATGTGCTGAACTGGCGGCTTTCCATTATCGTGACGGTGTGCTATGGAATTATGCTGTGGTACATTAAGTTCAGCGGCAGCAGGAGCAAGGCTTACTATGCAAAGCAGCAGGGAAGTCTTGGCGCCTTGAACAGCTATATTGAAGAAATGATCAGCGGCCAGAAGGTAGTAAAGGTGTTTAACCATGAAGATGCCAGCTTCCGGGAGTTCTGTGAGAAGAACGAGGCACTCCGCCAGGCGGGAACCGGGGCACAGGGGTATGCGGCTACCATGGTTCCAGTGGTGGTGAGTATTTCCTATATCAACTGCGCTATCGTGGCAGTACTTGGCGGGCTTCTGGCCCTTCAGGGAAAAGCAGATCTGGGAAGCCTTGCCAGCTATCTGGTGTTTGTGCGCCAGGCGGCTCTTCCCATTAACCAGTTTACCCAGCAGAGTAACTTCCTGCTGGCGGCGCTGGCTGGTGCAGAGCGTGTGTTTAAAGTAATGGATCTGGATCCGGAGGTAGACGAAGGAAAAGTAGAGCTGGTCCGGGCGAAGAAGAAAGATGGCAGGCTGGAACAGATTCTGGCAAATGAGAGGGAGAGCAGACGGGAAAAGTTTCTGGCAAATGGAAAAGCTGGAAAAGTGGAAGCAGTTCAGGAAGCGGAGAAAAATAAGGAAAATTTCTCCTGGGCCTGGAAAAAGCCAGATGGGGAGCTGGTTCCTTTAAAAGGAGATGTGCGGTTTGAGCATGTGGACTTTGGCTATGATCCGGACCGGATGATTTTAAAGGATATCAGTCTTTATGCAAAGCCAGGACAGAAGATTGCTTTTGTGGGCTCTACAGGAGCTGGAAAGACCACCATTACCAATCTGATCAACCGTTTTTATGAGGTACAGGGCGGCTCTGTAATCTACGATGGAATCGATGTGCGGGAAATCAGCAAAGAGTCCCTTCGCCATTCCCTTGGAATCGTACTTCAGGATACCCATCTGTTTACTGGAACTGTGGCAGATAATATCCGCTTTGGCAAGCTGGACGCCACAATGGCGGAAGTGGTAAAGGCGGCGAAAATTGCCAATGCAGATTCCTTTATCCGTCGTCTGCCGCAGGGCTACGATACCATGGTGACTTCAGATGGTGCCCATCTGTCCCAGGGACAGCGTCAGCTTCTTGCCATTGCCAGGGCAGCCGTCGCAGATCCGCCAGTGCTGATCCTGGACGAGGCTACCTCCTCAGTTGACACCCGTACAGAGGCTTTGATCGAGAAAGGCATGGATCAGCTGATGGAGGGACGTACTGTGTTCGTAATCGCCCACAGGCTGAGTACGGTACGCAATTCCAATGCTATCATGGTGCTGGAGCGGGGCAAGATTGTGGAACGTGGGGACCATGAGGAACTGCTGGAACAGAAGGGGAAGTATTATCAGTTGTATCATGGGATGTTTGAACTGAGTTGAGACTTAATAGTTGCAATGAGAGATAATATATTCTTATAACGGCAAGGAGCCAGGGAAAGCGAAACGCTTCCCTGGCTCCTTTTAACTTTCGGTCCCTCTGAGCTCTGCGAAAGATAATGATATAATTGAGTTGTTTTTTTATTAACCCAGCCGTCCTCCTCCCATCAAGGCGGTGTGGGTTATTTGTGGATGCACTTGGCGT
>JAQXQS010000068.1 GCA_029101305.1 Clostridia bacterium
ATCATATTTTTCTTTTCTATATGCCGTTAACCGAATCATGCGTACGAATTTCTCAACACCAAACTATGCCTCATCAGACAACGCTTTTAAACACATCTCAACATCTTCATTTTCCATACATTCTACCGTCCATGTACGGCTCTCATTTTCGGGTAAAAATGAAAGAGCTTCCCTCCATGGAAGATTCCCTTTTCCAAGCCCTACATGGGAATCCCGGTCACCATGATTATCGTGAATATGCACATGTGAAACGTATGGTGCCAGATTTTTCGCCCATGTCCGTACATCTACACTGGAATAACAATGGGCATGACCGATATCAAGGCACAGCTTGAAATTAGGCTTGCCTACACGCCGATAAACATCCATCAGAAGTTCCCAGTCATCATCAAAAACATTCTCCAGAACAATTTCTATTTCTGTCCGGTCTTCCATAAATTCCTGCCAGAATGCCGCCGTATGCTCCGCCCATCCCTGTTTGTAATAAACATAAGGATTCATACCGGAATGAAAGACGATTTTCTTCGCTCCTAGTGTCAGCCCAGCCTCATAGCATTGGGAAAAACGGGTCATAGTAGCCTTTCTCACCAGACTATCATAGGCACAGGGATTCACATCCAGAAATGGCCCATGGAGAATCAACTGATTGGTTCCCATGTATTCCATTTTTTCACGATACTTTTCTATAGACTGAGAAAGATCATCCAGATTATCCGAAATAGAAAAATCAATACTTTCCACTCCGACATCGTACTTTTCTGCAAATTTTTTCATATCCTCATCCGGAATCAAATGGCTGACATATTGCATTCTCTATTTCTCCATTACATCTTTTCCGTAAAATTTAATCTTCTTCTTTTTTGCGATTTCCTGCAGTCTTTTTTCCAGCAGCCCTTCTGTGAAATCCTGCCTCTTTATATTTTCATTCATATAAAGCTCACCTTTCACATTCTCCAGACCGTCCAGATTGCGGATATTGGCTTCTCCAAAAGGAATATCCGCCACGACCACTACATCGGCATCTTCCATAAGCTTCAGGTTTCTTTCCTGGTCTTCTGCACTTACCGGTTGAAATGGACCAA
This sequence comes from Clostridia bacterium, assembly GCA_029101305.1. Lineage (GTDB taxonomy): Bacteria > Bacillota > Clostridia > Lachnospirales > Lachnospiraceae > Blautia_A. Next base: position 1,083 of record JAQXQS010000068.1, read on the forward strand.
TCTCAATTCTCGGAATTTCCAGATAGCGACAGATCTCATCATCATCGCTTTCCTGGTTTAAGACACCGGCACTTACATGGTGCCCCATATTCACCAGCTGTTCCAGAAGACGTACACCGCCTTTTTCCCCGCAGATTACATGAATGCGAAGAGGTTTTTGCACCTTTTCTTCATCCATAACGCGAATCGGGATAATCTCAGGTTTCTCAAGCAGTGGATTATTCTTTACCAGTAGTTTCATATTGTAAAGGGATTCCATTTCTTCCCGGTTTATGATCTGCTTTGGCGTTCCATCTGCTTTCACTTTCCCATCTTTCAAAATTATGATTCTGCTGCAAAATCTGGACGCCAGGTTGATATCATGAAGCACTGCCATTACCGTAATGTTCTCTTTCTCATTCAGATCACGAATCAGTTCCATCACTTCGATCTGATGATGCAGATCCAATGCAGAGGTTGGCTCGTCCAGCAGGATGATCTGTGGCTGCTGCGTGATCGCCCTTGCAAGAATAACTCTCTGGCGCTCACCGCCGCTAAGCTCATTGTACGGTCTGTCTCTGAAAACATCTGTCTTGGTCAGCTTCATTGCACGTTCTGCAATTTCATGGTCTTCCTTACTTTCCCGGTGGCGAAAATCAATATAAGGATTCCGCCCCATCATCACAATATCTTCTACGGTAAAGTCATAGTCCACATAATAGGACTGTGGAACAACTGCAACCAGTCTTGCCCGCTCCTTTGCTTTCAGCTTTCTGCTGTCTTTTCCGCAGATTTCAATCTCTCCGCCGGCAAGAGGAAGAAGTCCTGACACACATTTTATCAATGTAGATTTTCCAGTACCATTGGAACCGATAAGTGCCACATATTCCCCTTTTGACACCTGGAAGCTTACATCCTGCAGCACCATTTTTTCTCCATATCCAACTGCTGCATGAGAAAAAGAAAGCATAATCTTATTTTTTTCACTCATGCTGTTCCACCACCTTTTTTGGATTTTCGAAGCAGGTAAAGGAAAAATGGACCACCGCAAATGGAAGTGATAATTCCCACTGGTATCTCTGAAGTGGTCAGACTCCTTGCAAGTGTATCACAGATTACCATAAACGCCCCGCCAAATACCAGTGAAACCGGAATCAGTCTGCGGTGCTTCGGACCGGTAAACAGACGCACTACATGTGGAACAACCAGACCTACGAAGCCGATAATACCAGTTACAGAAATTACGGACGCGGTCAGCAAACTGGACGCAAACAAAATCTTTCTTTTTACAAATTCAATATTTACGCCAAGCTGTGTAGCAGTTTCCTCCCCAGTTAACATAATATCAAGTTCCCTACTGGAAAAAAGCATAATGATCAGTCCGATAATTACCCAAGGCAAAACAGCTTTTATCTGATTCCAGCCTTTTCCATTCAAGGTTCCCATTGTCCAGAACATGATCTGGTCCATACTCTGCTTATTCATCATCATAATGAATGACATCAACGCAGAAAGTGTGGAATTAATCGCCACTCCCGACAACAGTAAAGTGGCAACCGGTACTCTTCTTCCAACTCGGGAAATACTATATACCAGGATCAGTGCTGCAAAAGATCCTGCAAACGCCAGAAGCATGGTACTGTTAAACACGCCAATACGAAAGGAAAAATGAAATACGATACCTATAGCAGCTCCCAGAGCCGCTCCTGATGAGACACCCAGCACAAATGGATCAGCCATAGGATTTTTGAATATTCCCTGATAGCCCGCTCCACTCACAGCCAGTGCTGCACCAGTAATAAATCCCAGAATAATTCGTGGAAAACGGATATTCCAGATGATTGTAATATTTCCCTGGGAAATTTCATCCAGACTGACCTTTAAATGAAACAGTTTATTAAGTAAAATACGGTTTGCATCGTTCACTGATACTGATGCAGCACCGGTGATCGTGCACACCCAGACTATACCAATACAAAGAAAAACTGCCAGTACAAGGTATCTGGTTTTTAGTTTTTTATTTTTCATACTTTTTCCTATTTTTTCAACACAGACATTTAAAATTATACGTTTATGTAAAACGCCCTTTCAGACTATTCCTAAAACGCCATTTTTCAAAATAATTTCAATTACCTATAAAAGTAGGGGCAAAAAACTTGCCCCTTACTCTGAAATACCTATTATACCTTTTTCGCCCCTTATAGCGTGCCCCAAAAGCTTTCTGTAAGATATCAGCACGCTTTGTGGAAAACAGCAATGATTATTCTGCTTCCTCTGTCTCTGCGTTCTCAGCAATTTCCGGATATACCATCTCTGCCAGAGCTTTCAAGCCTTCAACATAACGCGGACCTGATCTCTGGATCATATCACCCTCTACACTGGAACCGTCGATGTAAATAAATCCACCATCCTCATTCAGGCAGGCAAGATCAGAAAGGCCAGCCGTCGCTTTCACATCCTCAAGTGTAGGATACAGGGAAATATATACATCGGGATTTGCCTCCACAACAGCTTCTGCACTGAGCTGCGGCCATGCACTATCTGCGTCAGCTGCAACATTTGTTACCTTGATCAGCTTCAGGGAATTATCCAGAAGGGAATCCGGACCTGCACTGTAAAGACTTCCAAGATCGATAAATGCACTCTTCTCAGTCTCGACATTCTCAAGCTCCTTATTCAGATCTGTCAGCTGGTCTTCCATATTTTTCACAACTTCTTCTGCATCAGCTTCATGACCAATCAGCTTACCAAGTGCCTCAATATCATTCTCAGTTGATTCCAGATCATTGGCATTTGTTACAAAAATTGCAGTTCCATTCTCTTCCAGCTGCTGGCGGATGCTGTCATCAATATAACTGGATGCTACCACCAGATCAGGAGATTTGGATAAGATCAGCTCCATATTTGGCTCTGTATATGTTCCGATAGAATCTACATCAGCAGCTTCTTCCGGATAATTACAGTAGTCAGTTCTTCCAGTTACAGAATCACCTGCGCCAAGAGCAAACAGAATTTCTGTATTAACCGGTGCCAGAGATACAATACTCTCCGGTGCTTTCTCCAGTGTAACTTCATTTCCGAAATCATCAGTTACAGTGATAGGGAAAGTATCTGCCTCTGCAAAGACAGTTGCTCCAGATACCCAGATTGTACCTAATAAGGCGGCAGTTGCTGCAAATAATGTAGCTTTTTTCATTTTGGGAAATTCCTCCTGTGATTTGAATTTTCTTGTATCTGTTCAAAACAGTTACATTTTCTTTTACGTTCTCCATTAAAGATTATAACATTATATGAGGGAATAAATCTATAACAAAGTAGAACTTATCAAAAACTTATCAAAATCCGAGCGTATCATTCACAAGGATTACATGGATTCTTCCCTCGTGCCGGGAATATCTGGTGATCAGGAAATGACAGCAGATTGTATCAGGCGACTTACAATCAGAGCATTTTCCTGTTTCCTTGCACGGCGTCTTAACATCAAATCTCTGGGCATTTGCTGGTGCTGCCACATTTCTGGCACGCTTCATTGCACTATCAAAATCGGAACAGACCTTATTCATTCCTACAATAAAAACTACTTTTCTCGGGCCCTGGGCAATGCAGGAAACACGATTAGAATTTCCATCAATATTGACCATAATTCCATCGCTTGTAATAGCATTTGCGCTAGACAAAAATACATCTGCATCATAAGCTGCCATAAGGCTGTCTCTAGGAGTCATTTTATCACGATCAATATAATTATAATTTCCTTCCGTTAGTGTCTTTATCAGCCCGATTTCATGAGCACTTGCACAGCCACCCATGGCAATAGTGCTTCCCTCTGGAATCAATTCCAATGCCAGCTTTACCGCCTCTTCCTTATCTGACGCGTAATAACCGGACATATTACGGGATTCCAGCCCCTTGATCACTGTTTTAGCGAGTACTTCATTTCTTTTCTTCATGTTTGCGTCCATATCTTATTCCTCCAATGTTCATTATATTTCTATAGTTTTAAAACAATTATCACCTTTTCACGTTTCGAAATACTGCATTTTTAATATAATTATATCCTTTTATAATATAAAATCAAATTTTATTTTCTAAATCTTAATTCCTATGTAGCATGAAATGCAACACTCAATTAAATGAACAACAAAAAAACCCTTGATTTTTCAAGGGTTTCAAATCATGCCGCAGACCGGAATCGAACCGGTACGGGTATCACTACCCACGGGATTTTAAGTCCCGGGCGTCTGCCAGTTCCGCCACTGCGGCATATGGGACCTATAGGGCTCGAACCTATGACCCTCTGCTTGTAAGGCAGA
>JAQXQS010000069.1 GCA_029101305.1 Clostridia bacterium
GTGCCATGAAGAAGCGTATCCAGTACCTTTACGAAAAAGGTGGGAACAATGCATGGTTCCAGATGATGCTTAATGCGGATAACCTTGCAGACCTTCTTACCAGAGCAGAGTATACACAGCAGATGTATGAGCAGGACAGAGAGAGCCTTCAGAAATATGCAAGAACAATTGAAGAGGTTCAGAAGCTGGAGAGCCAGTATGAGCAGGAGAAGGCTGATTTCGAGACTATGAAAGAAGAGTACGAAGCACAGCAGTCCAATCTTCAGTATCAGCTGGATGTGACCCGTGCAAATAGCGCTGATTGTGAGAATGAGATCGCATATGCACAGCAGCAGGCTACCGAGTATGCAAATCTTCTGGCAGAGCAGCAGGCTGAGATTGAGCAGCTTGAAGCAGAACGTATCGCAGCTGAAGAAGAGGCAAGACGCCAGGCTGAGGCAGAGGCTGCCGCAGCAGCTGCAGCACAGGAGGCGGAAGAGAACGGAGAATATGATGATTCATCAGAGAATGTTGAATATGACGAGGATGGAAATGTTATAAGCGGTTCTGGTGATAGCTCTTCTGATGGTTCTTCCGATTATGAATATGATGAGTATGGCAATGTGATCGATACAGAGAATACTGTAGACTATGATTCCTCAGAGACTTCTTCAAGCTCATCTAGTAGTTCCAGCAGCTATTCTGGATCAGGTTCTTCTGTAGTAGATTATGCCACACAGTTTGTTGGTAATCCATATGTGTGGGGCGGAACAAGCCTTACCAATGGTGCTGACTGTTCCGGCTTTGTACAGAGCGTATATGCAAACTTTGGCGTAAGTCTTCCGAGAACTTCCTATGAGCAGCAGAACGCCGGATATGAAGTATCTTATGCGGATGCTCAGCCAGGTGATCTGATTTGTTATGGTGGACACGTTGCAATTTATATGGGAAATGGACAGATTGTACATGCATCTAATTCCAGAGACGGAATCAAGATCAGTGATAATGCTGCATACAGAACCATTACTTCTGTAAGACGTCTTGTGTAGTCTGAATAATTGAAAATATGGGCCCTTCCGGATTGATCCGGGAGGGCTTTTTGTAAAATACGATGTAAAGTTTCGGGACGTTAAAAAGGCTTTACACAGATTGTGATATACACCCTATGGAAATACCAAAGAAAAAGTCGTATAGTAATAAAAAGAAGATTTTCTAGGATGGTACAGGAAGGAGAAAACATGCTGAAAAAATATCTGATGAAAGAGGTTCCATACTTAAGAGTACTTGGCAGGACAAATGGAAGTCTGGAACCGGTCACTTTATTCTGGAATGCATCTGGAATTGAAATGAATGTGAGGGCAACAGAAATATGGGTCAAAGTATATTCTGATTACGAAATATTTGAGCCCTGGGTGGACATTATCGTGGATGGCGCCATAAGTCAGCGCCTTATGCTAAATAAAGGGGAGCAGCGGATCTGCCTTTTCCGCAATATGGAAGGTGATAAGGTTAGAAATGTAAAACTGCTTCGTGATACACCGGCATTTCCCACAGATGAAAAAACATTGCTTCAGGTATTAGAAATAGAAACGGATGGTGATTTTTATCCCCTTGAAGAACCAAGGTTAAAGATAGAAGTGATCGGAGACAGTATTACTTCTGGGGAAGGCGGCAGTGGTGCCGGGCCTGAGATGACCTGGAATTCATTTTGCTTTAATGCTGTGGATAATTATGCTTATATGGTGGCAAAAGAACTTGGCGCTGTGTATAACTGCATAAGCCAGAGCGGCTGGGGTATTTTCTGTTCCTGGGAAGGCAATGAACAGCAGGCGATTCCCTTATATTATGATCAAGTGTGCGGCCTTCTAAACGGAACACAAAATGAGCATCTGGGAGCCTTTGAAAAATGGGATTTTCAGAAATTCCAGCCAGATGTAATTATTGTAAATCTGGGAACCAATGATGGTATGGGCGCGAAGAATCTGGAAAAAGTGGAACGTGCAGCAGAGGAGTTTTTGAAAAAAATAAGAGCCTGTAACCCCAAAAGCTATATTATATGGTGCTACGGAATGCTTGGAGATGTAATCTTGCCTGTATTGGAAGAAGCAGTCCGGAACTATAAAGAAAAATCAAAGGATGAGAAAGTGGAATTTGTAAAACTTCCGGATACTTTTGCTGGTGAATTCGGATCGAGACAGCATCCGGGACATAAATCACATGAAAAGACCGCAAATGTGCTGATCTCTAAAATAAGAGAAATTACAGAAATACAAAAGTGAATTTCAATTTGTAAGACTAAATTTTGCTTAGAGGGTGGAATTTAAATTTGTGATTGAATCGTGATAAAAAAATAACAAAAATTTCCTGTGAAGGGTTGACAGAAGCAGTGACCGGTGGTACTATGATGTCAGTATAATTCCATATTGAACATATTAAGTGCTGACAGCTATGAGCTGGCAGAAAGAGGGAATCAGGTGAGAAACCTGAGTGATCCGGTCACTGTAACAGAGGAGCGAGTCTCAGAGTCCATTGTGCAGCTGCATGAGAAGGGGAGATGAAGCGATGATCCTGGAGCCAGGAAACCTGCTTGGTATGGCGAGGTTAAACTTCCGATGAAAGTGTAACAACCAGTTTTAGGGAATCCGCAGCCCTGAGATGTTGTCCGCTTTTATGAGTGGACATTTTTTATGGAATATCGCCTGTTCAGAAGAATTATACAGATTAAATGGCAGGCGATACTACTTCGGATGAAACCGTTCCCTCCGCGTATATATGAACGGATCATATTCTACCCCGGAGTAGCATCGCTCCCTCTTAGAAGTGATGATTTGAAATATTATGAGAATGTGAGACCGCGTAAGCGGTTATTTTTTTACCTTTTTATAAGCTTGGGTTCCGGCAAAATGTTGGAACCCGATAGAAGGAGAAGAAAATTATGGAAAAAAAATATTGGGAAGATAAAGAGTATTCTTATTTCAGTCATAAGAAATGTGAGTTTTTCCCCTGCCATAAAGGGGCGGATCCGGAAGATTTTAACTGCCTTTTCTGTTATTGCCCGCTTTATGCATTGGGAGATAAGTGCGGTGGAAATTTCCGCTACAATGAAAAAGGTTTTAAAGACTGCACCAATTGCCAGCTCCCTCACAAACGGAAAAATTATGGCTATGTGACCGGCAAATATCAGGAGCTGGCAGACCTTATGAAAAAAGTAAGAGAAGAGTAGTGCACCAGAGTGTGCATCTTGCAGAAAGCCTTTTTTAACACACTCTAGAGCCTGTTTGAAAAATCATTCCTGCAATCTGCACGCCCCACTTTGCGGTATATTTTGCCCTCTTTCAGTCAGCGTAGCCCGCTACGCTTCCCTCAATCAGACAAAATCTCCCACAAATTGTGACGCACATCTTGCAGAAAGCCTTTTTCAAACATACTCTAGCGTATGCTTAACATCATTTTCAATTTCGGAATCTGATTATTGAGAATCAGGCTTTCCGGAAACATTGCTTCGTGAACAAAATCAGCTGCATAAGTAAAATCACCGATGTGTCCCACGCCGTGACTGTCACTGGATAACACGATAGGAACCAGGTATTTGCGACAGTATTTCAGAATTTGTGCGCAGTTAGCACGGGTATCACCCCGGTATCCATATGGCGCAAGGGAGGCTTCGTTGATTTCCAGGATAACTCCATTGTCACTGGTAGCTTTTATGATTGTTTCATAATCTAAGTCATACTGGGTATTGTCAATGTGTCCAAGAATTTTTACTACAGGATTTTTCATTACATTAAGAAAAGCTGTGGTATTTCCCTCACAGGTCCGGGGACGGAAATTCTGATAATGCATGCTGGCAATGGCATAGTCTAATTTATCAAGCAGTTCCTGGTTTAGATCTACCGTTCCATTAATATCAAGAATGTTCAGTTCGATTCCATATAATAATTCCACTCCGAAGCGCTTCTTCGGGGAATAAGTCAGGCTGCGGAAATAAGATGAGGTACCGGCTGCAAGAGTTGCCGGCCCATGATCGGTGATTCCCAGCAGCTTCAGATTCTTCCGGGCAGCGGCTTTTGCCATGTCACTGATGGTACAGACTGTACCGTGACCGCTGGCAATGGAATGAGTGTGTATATCGGAAAGATACATAAAATCATCTCCTGTTATAGCAGGCAATGTACATGCCTGGAGTAGTAGCGTTTATCTCTGCATATGCGCAGAGATATTATTGATTTTAGTATGACAGAGCAGCAAATGACTGTCAACTGTAAATTTATAAAAACGAAAGAAAACAAATAAAAACAACATTAAAACACAGGAAAAACCACACAAAACGGGGGAATATATGTTGCATTTTGTTGACACTTTCGAAAGAGAACGTTATAATCGTATATATAGAAAAAGAAATTCTGAAAGCTTTTGACAGGAGGAAAAAATGGGATATACAGATAATATGTCTCCGGAAATGAAACAGCGTATCGTACAGGAACTTGTGCCTGGCAAGCAGATTTCCCTGGCGCATATCATTGCGAATCCGGATAAGATTCTTTATACCAAACTTGGGCTGGATCCATCCCTGGACTATTCAAGAGCAGCAATTGGCATTATGACGGTTAGTCCTGCAGAGACTGCTATCATTATGGCAGATATTGCGATGAAGTCTTCGGGGATCGAACTTGGATTTGTAGACCGTTTCAGCGGCAGCCTGATTATCACAGGTACGGTTTCTGAGGTGGAGGCTTCTACCAGCGCAATCCTGGACTATGTAGGAAATAAACTGGGCTTTACTTTATGCCCTATTACAAGGACCTGATAAAATATGAAGAAACTGGTTCTGATCGGCCGCAGTGAGGCTGGGAAGACAACCCTGACCCAGGCACTTCGCGGAGAAAAAATACATTATCATAAAACCCAATATGTGAATAATTTTGATGTGATCGTGGATACGCCAGGAGAGTATGCCCAGACCAAGGGGCTGGGGCACGCCCTGGCGTTGTATACATATGAATCCGATGTGGTAGGACTGCTGGTTTCTGCTATAGAGCCGTATTGCCTTTTTCCACCCTGTATTACCTGCATGGCGAATCGTGAGGTGATTGGAATTGTCACTAAGATTCATAATCCTGGCGCAAATGTGAAACTGGCTGCTTCCTGGCTGCAGCTTGCCGGGTGCAGGAAGATTTTTTATGTGGATTCTAAATTGCAGGAAGGAGTTCCGGAAATCCTGGAGTATCTCAGAGAAGAAGGGGATGTAATGCCCTGGGAAGAAGATGGAAAACCACGAAAAACAACATATTAACTCTCTGAAAATTCCACACAAAACAACACAAAACAACGGAAAAACCTTGACTTATGATGTGGAATGGTGTAAACTTACAACATAACCAAAAAAGTAACAGGCTAGCTATGTCCAGCCATGATAAGTTACCCGGTGCGGTACTATAAATTACATAATCCGCCGTACCTGAATGTGCTTAAGGAGGAAAAAAGCATGGTAAACGAATACGAAATCAAAAAACAGATTTGCGACATCGGAAGAAGAATCTATAACCGTAACATGGTTGCTGCAAATGATGGTAACATCTCTGTAAAGCTTAATGACAACGAGTTCCTTTGCACACCTACTGGTGTATCCAAAGGCTTCATGACTCCAGAGTTCATCTGTAAAGTAGATGCTAAGGGAAATGTTCTTCAGGCTAACCCGGGATTCAAACCATCATCTGAGATCAAGATGCATATGAGAGTATATGAGAAGAGACCTGATGTAGGATCTGTTGTACATGCTCATCCGATTTATGCAACTTCCTTCGCTATCGCAGGTATCCCGCTTACACAGCCGATCATGCCAGAGGCAGTTATCGCTCTTGGATGCGTTCCGATCGCTGAGTACGGTACACCTTCTACAATGGAGATTCCGGATAACCTTGAGAAATATCTTCCATATTTCGATGCTGTTCTTCTTGAGAACCACGGAGCTCTTACATGGAGCACAGATCTGAACGCTGCATACATGAAGATGGAATCTGTAGAGTTCTATGCACAGCTTCTGTATCAGAGCAAGCTTCTCGGCGGCCCGAAGGAATTCGATAAAGAGAACATTAAGAAACTTTATGAGATCCGTCGTAAATTCGGTATGCCTGGAAAACATCCTGCAAACCTCTGTCAGAACAAAGACGGCCTGAACTGCCACAACTGCGGCGGCGCATGCCACAACGAGGACTACAAACAGTTCCCAGGATATCAGTATGATTTCGTAGGTGGAAGTGATGCTCCTGCAGCTGACACTGCTAATGCAGACGCAGAGTTAGTAGCTAAGATCACCAAACAGGTTATGGCTCAGTTAGGACTGAAATAATATAGAATAAATACCTGTAGCTGTAATCAGGACAGCTGCAGGTGACCTTAAAGGAGGAACAATCTCATGCCAATCAGCGAGAGCATGGTACAGGATATTGTACAGGAAGTAATGGCAAAAATGCAGATTGCAGACGCTCCGGCCGGTAAACATGGAATTTTCAAAGATATGAACGAAGCTATCGAGGCTGCAAAGGCATCCCAGAAGATCGTTCGGAAAATGTCCTTGGACCAGAGAGAAAAAATTATTACCTGCATTCGTAGAAAGACTAAAGAAAATGCAGAAATCCTTGCACGTAGGGGTGTTGATGAGACCGGAATGGGAAATGTAGGAGATAAGATCCTGAAACATCATCTGGTAGCAGATAAGACCCCAGGTACAGAAGATCTCAGCACTACCGCATGGTCTGGCGACAGAGGACTGACTCTGATCGAGATGGGACCGTTTGGTGTGATCGGAGCGATTACTCCGTGTACCAACCCAAGTGAGACCATTCTGTGTAATACAATCGGTATGCTGGCTGGTGGAAATACAGTTGTATTCAACCCGCATCCGGCAGCAATCAAGACCTCTATTTATGCGATCAACCTTCTGAACGAAGCTTCC
>JAQXQS010000070.1 GCA_029101305.1 Clostridia bacterium
CATACCTTCAGGCTGGAGTTTTCATCCGTCAGCATAAAGGAAAACATCATCTGCACGCATAACAACAAAGAATTAAAGTCCCAGACAATGGTAGGGCGTTCTCGTAATTCTATGCGGTAGGTAGGAGCCACACCACCGAACGCAGCCATCCCCTGACGGTACAGGTTGCGCTCATTCTCATCCAGTCTGTCATAATCCTGATAGTAAAGGAAACTTGAGAAGAAGGTAAATGCCCAGTCCCGGAATACTTCCAAAAGCCATTCATAGGCTTCGGCATATTCCTTCTGAAAGCTTATCATAACAGCCTGCGGCTTGTTCTTCATAGCCATAAGTAGTGCAATCATTTCCGGACTGTCCGTACTCCAACAGGATTCCATACCCATTTTACGGAAATCAATCTTGTCAAAAGGGAAGAAGTAAGACATATATTTCTCAGTAGAGAGGCTTTCTTCCTTGATAAAATGGTTTTTTGGAAGATATACTGCTTCGTATGTAATAAAATCCGGTGTGGTAGGCAGGGCGGTCATAAGTCCCAGCATACCATATTCGGATACAAAGTTCATAATGGATTCTTTTAATTCAGCTTCACTTGCCTTATTCATGGCAGTAGTGCCGATATTGATGGCAGTAAGTACCAGATTCTCATAATCCTTGATAGGATTGTAGATGGATGGCTTGGCATTTGCAGAAGGTGTAATGTAACACTTTCCGTTTGCGGCTGTGCGCCATTCGTATTTATCATATTTCACCCAGTTGGAACTGGATTTCTGAAAGATATTCTTCATAGTAATTCGTTTCTTCATAAAAACTATTACTATCATAGCATGTCTATATGCATATTTAAACTTCTTTTTTACGATTCTCCCGATTATTTTTCTTTCGTTTCTTTGCTTCTTCCTTTGCGAGCTTTTCCTGCTCTCTGGCAATTCGTCTTACCACAACACCGATTTCCTTTAAAAGAGCCCTGACAGAAAAGTATTTCAACGAGCAGTTAGAGCGCATCCGTGAGATTCGTGCCAGCGAAAGAAAGTTCCATCAGAAGATCACCGACCTGTATGCCACAGCCATTGACTATGACAAAAATTCTGCAACAACGAGAAGCTTTTATGCGACCGTTCAGAATAAAATGCATTATGCAGTTCATGGACATACAGCAGCTGAGCTGATCGTGGAAAGAGCTGATCACACAAAAGAGCATATGGGATTAACCACCTGGGCAGATGCACTGGAAGGAAAGATCAAGAAGAGCGATGTTACGGTTGCGAAGAATCATCTGAGTCAGGATGAAATGAAGCAGTTGAATCGTATGGTGACGGCATATCTGGATTTTGCTGAAAACATGACGTTGCGGCATATTCTGCTTACAATGCAGGACTGGGAAAAGAGGCTCAACAATTTCATTGAAATGTTTGACTATGGTATTTTACAGGATGCGGGTAAGGTGTCCGCAGAAATTGCAAAGCTTCATGCTGAGACAGAATTTGAAAAATACCGTGTGATTCAGGACAGATTGTTTATGTCTGACTTCGATAAATTTATGCTGGAATTAGAAGAAAGCGCAAAGAAACAATGACCGGATACCAGGTCGAGACGGTGAAATCCGGCAACTCAACTCCCTGCGAGTGTATGGCCAATCAGTGGTTAGAGCGGAAGGATTGTGTAGAAGTTGAGAGGCATTCACTGTCTTAACGGTCGAGACAGTGGCAGGCGGCAGCAATGTAAAAGTGCCTAGCATTATATAGGTAGAAAAGGCCTTAGCTTTTCGTCAATGCTGTCAATGGCTGTTGCCTGCGATGCTCGGATGACCGCGGCAATGTTAAGCTGGAGCTGTGCCTGATAATTGCTTTTGTTACCAAGCATTTGACTGATGGCTTTTCAGCCTGTTCTGGATCGATGACTAAATTGCCATTTGCATCCTTCGTATAACCAAGGAAACAATTGTGATTAATTTGTACCTTGCATTGCTGGTACCACCAAAGAGAAAACGGTAGGCGCTACCATTGGTGTTGTTAGTAGGCTTGTCTCTGGAGTGAAAATCCCTGATAAAAATCCCATAAATATTCCTTTCTGCCGCAAGGGGCGTATAAAATTCAAAGTTTCGTCATAAAATAATCAATGCAAATGCTTGCAATCGCAAGCGAAAACAAATATAATAAAGAAAAAGGAGGCGATACTATGGCAAATACATCCGCTGTTTACGCAAGAATAGATACCAATCTCAAGGATAATGCTGAGAGCATTCTTTCTCAGCTTGGCATTTCTCCATCCAGTGCAATTCAGATGTTTTATAGCCAGATTGTACTGAAGAAGGGTATGCCATTTGAACTGAAACTTCCTTCTTCTAAGCCATTAGCTGTTGGTGCAATGACAAGAGAACAGCTTGATGCAGAACTCCAGAAGGGTGTTGATTCCATCAAAGCAGGAAAGGTATATTCTGCAGATGAAGTCGATGCAGCACTTGCAAAGGAGTTTGGCATATGACGGATAGCTACAAAGTCGGCTATTCTGTTGAGGCACTTGACGATTTGCGTGAAATTTATTCGTACATTGCGAATGAATTCCTTGTTCCGGAAACTGCTGCCACTCAGTTGGGGCGCATTCGAAAAGAAGTTCGTTCATTGGATTTCATGCCAGCCCGTTATGCGTTAGTTGAATGGGAGCCTTGGCATTCAATGAAAATGTATCAGCTTCCAGTCGACAACTATATTGTGCATTATCTGGTCGATGACGAGGAAAGGGAAGTTACAGTAGCTCGAATATTGTACGGTGGTCCTGATATCGAAGGAATTATAAATTCAAATAAGTAACTTGGAATGGAGCTTTTGCGTAAAAACAAGAACTCCATTTTTATATGATAAAATTTCCCTTTCATCGTAGACAGAAGCGACGGTATTGTTTCAACAACGGTGGTTCCGTGCTCACAACAAAGCAGTTCTTTGCCAAGGTGCAGAACAAAATGCATTATGCAGTTTATGGCCATACGGCAGCAGAATTGATTTATGAGCGAGCAGATGCGGATAAGCCACACATGGGCAGCAGCACCGAAAGACAAGATTGTAAAAAGTGATGTGAGTGTTGCGAAGAATTATCTTTCTGAGCAGGAAATACGTTCATTAGAGCGTATCGTTTTGGCATAGCTGGATCTGGCAGAGAATCGTGCAGAACGTCGCGTTCCGATGACGATGGAAGCCAGGCCATTAGTTAGATCTAAAAATAGCCGTTGCTCTGTTTGGATAGGAAGAACGGACAAGGTTGAGGAGATGGTGGTTCCTCGCAAAATTTGACTTTTATGTCAGAATCATTATTTTAGTAAATTATTAAGTTCAACTGGAAGCTAAAATATGTTATGATCTAAAGGCGAAACATCACAAAAGCAAATATCTTAACTGAATAAGTTGCATAATCATTCATACGAGGAGGATACCCCATGTTATTTATAAACTACCCCAAATGCTCCACCTGCCAGAAAGCAAAGAAATGGCTGGACGCACATGATATTACCTATACAGACCGTCATATTGTAGAGAATAACCCTACTTATGAAGAGCTGAAAGAATGGCACCAGAGAAGTGGTCTGCCATTGAAGCGCTTCTTCAATACAAGTGGCCTGCTCTATAAGGAAATGCAGCTGAAGGAAAAATTGCCGGGAATGAGTGAAGAAGAACAGTTGCAACTTCTCTCCACCAATGGTATGCTAGTAAAGCGTCCTCTGATCGTGAGGGAGGACACGGTTCTGACTGGCTTTAAAGAATCCCAGTGGGAAGAAACGTTACTATAAGATAGGAAAATTGCTAAAAGCTAAAAAATGCTAAAAGTAAAAAACTACAAAAAGCTAAAAACTAATGGAGAGAGAAGTTTATGTTAAATCAGTTTTCAAGAACCCAGCTGCTTCTTGGTGAGGATGGCATGAAAAAGCTGGCAAATGCCAGAGTGGCTGTATTTGGCATTGGCGGTGTTGGAGGATATGTGTGTGAGGCTCTGGTACGAAGCGGAGTTGGCTCTTTTGACCTGATCGATGATGACAAGGTCTGCCTTACCAATCTGAACCGCCAGATCATTGCGACCCGCAAAACAGTGGGAAAATATAAGACAGATGTTATGAAAGAGCGCATGTTGGAAATCAATCCGGATGTGAAGGTACAGACGCATAAGTGCTTTTTCCTGCCAGAGAATGCAGATGATTTTCCATTTGAGGAGTACGATTATATTGTAGATGCCGTGGATACGGTAACGGCGAAGATTTCCCTTGTTATGAAAGCAAAGGAAAAAGGTGTACCGATCATCAGTTCCATGGGAGCAGGAAATAAGCTGGATGCAAGCCAGTTTAAGGTAGCAGATATTTATAAGACAAAAGTGTGTCCGCTTGCCAAGGTTATGCGGCGGGAACTGAAGAAGCGCGGTGTGCGCAAGCTGAAGGTTGTTTATTCAGAAGAAATTCCTACAAGACCGATCGAGGATATGTCTATCAGCTGCCGAACTCATTGTATCTGCCCGCCAGGTGCCAAGCATAAATGCACAGAGCGGCGTGATATTCCCGGAAGTGTGGCGTTTGTGCCATCTGTTGTGGGACTGATCATCGCAGGCGAAGTGGTGAAAGACCTTTGCAAAGCCTGAGAATCAGCGATCTTATTCTACAAAGAATGACAGCCATAGACGTCTATAATTGGTTTGCGTCTGTGGCTGTTATTGTATGTGGAGCGAATCGTAACTCCGAGGATGTTTTTATATGTAGAGGTTTTACAGGCAGAAAGGGAATCCTTACTTGACTAGGTGGTTTTTTAGTGATATATTTTTAACGTAAAAACAATATTTACTTCAAAATACAAGTGAAAAAGTTGGGAAAAGGCTCTGCAGAAACTCCTTAAAATGAGGATTATGCTCTAAAACGTGACGATTATGCAGATTTTTCCAAAAATTGAAATTTTCTGTTATAATAAAAAAGTCAAGTACAAGGAGGCTTTGGGAGAGCTTTGGTAAAAAGAATTACCATATGTGATGACGTTGAGGTTGAGCGTTTTGTGCTGAAACGTCAGTTAAAAATGTACTTTCAGACAAATGGCGGGGAGGTTGAGATCCAGGAGTATGAATCTGGTGAAAGTCTCCTCGCAGATGTCGAAGATGGCTATGTATGGTCAGATCTTATTTTTCTTGATATTTATATGGGTGATCTGAACGGAATGGACACTGCCAGGAAACTGCGCGACCTGGGAGTGGAGGCACCCATAGTATTTCTGACAGCTTCGCCGGATTTTGCTCTGGAGAGTTACGAGGTAGAAGCGTCTGGTTATCTGTTGAAGCCTGCAGATGAAGAGCAGACCGCCGCGATTTTACGCAAACTTCTGAAACCTGATCTTCGTAAACGCATTTCTGTGAAATGCAGAAGACAGTACCGTTATCCATTTGTGGATGAAATTTTATATTTGGAAAGCGACCGGCATGTTGTGACTTTGCATATGCTGGATGGTTCAGAAATCGAGACGACACAGAAACTGGGAGAGCTTGAGAAACAGATAAAGGATTCCAGCTTTTTGCATTGTCATCAGAGTTATCTGGTGAATATGGCACACATTGTAGATGTACAGGAAGATTTTGTTCTTAGAAATGGAGATTGCGTACCGATTCGTGTGAGAGGACGCAAAGATGTGCTGGATACATATAATGAATATTTTGAAAAGTATTCCGCTTTGACTGATGCTTGAAAAATTATTCCCGTAATTGTCAGATAGAACAGGCAGGAAGTGAACAAACTTAAGGTTCGTTTCCTGCCTGTTTTATAAATTTTTGAAGACTGTGCGAAAAAGTGAGGCGTGAAGATTGCAGAAAGCCTTTTTCAAACAGGCTCTAGTCTCTGGCAAACAGATCCCGTGTATATACTTTATCTTTTACATCATCCAGAATCTTATCATATCGGTTGGCCAGAATACACTGGCTTTTTTCTTTAAATTCTTCCAGGTTATTTATGACCCGGCTTCCGAAAAAGGTGGAGCCATTTTCAAGAGTTGGCTCGTAGATAATCACAGTGGCTCCTTTGGCTTTGATCCGCTTCATAACACCCTGGATGCTGCTCTGGCGGAAGTTGTCCGAATTACTTTTCATGGTAAGGCGGTAAACGCCGATGACCACCTCTTTTTCCATATCAGACTGATAAAGATTATCTTCGTTATAGCTGTAATATCCTGCTTTTTGAAGCACCTGGTCAGCAATGAAATCCTTCCGGGTACGGTTACTCTCAACAATGGCAGACATCATATTCTGGGGAACATCGTTATAATTTGCAAGAAGCTGCTTGGTATCTTTGGGCAGACAATATCCTCCGTAGCCAAAGGAAGGATTATTGTAATGGGTTCCGATTCTGGGATCCAGACATACGCCGTTTATGATATCACGGGTATTCAGTCCTTTCATTTCCGCATAAGTATCCAGTTCGTTAAAATAAGAAACCCGAAGTGCCAGATAAGTGTTGGCAAAAAGCTTCACAGCCTCAGCCTCAGTGAAGCCCATAAACAAAGTATCGATGTTTTCTTTCAGGGCGCCCTCCTGAAGAAGCCCGGCGAAAGTGTGGGCAGCTTCTTTCGTATGGTCATCACAGGAAACAATAATCCGGCTTGGATAAAGATTGTCATAAAGAGCCTTTGATTCCCTGAGAAATTCCGGGCTGAAGATAATATTTTCATTGTGGAACTTCTGGCGTACAGATTCGGTATATCCCACAGGAATGGTAGATTTGATCACAATGGTAGCAGTAGGATTAACCCTGGTGACAAGGCTTATGACCGCTTCTACAGCGGAAGTATCGAAATGATTCTTTTTGCTGTCATAATTAGTCGGGGTAGCTACAACTACAAAATCAGCTTTTGCATAGGCTGCTTCCCCGTCAGTAGTGGCGTATAAATCCAGATCTTTTTCTGCAAGATATTTCTCAATATAGTCGTCCTGGATAGGCGATTTCCGCTTGTTGATCAAAGCGACCTTTTCTGGAATTATGTCAACTGCAGTGACATGGTTGTGCTGGGAAAGAAGAACTGAAATAGAAAGTCCTACATAGCCGGTGCCTGCAACTGCAATATATTTATTCATGGTAAGATCCTTTCTTAAAAAAATCTAAAATCTTGAAAAAAGAGTTTAAAAATTCATTTTTTGTGCTACAATATATCCCACTGACTGAGGAACAATCTGCGGTATCGAATTAATGGCAAAAGATTTTTTGCCCCCTAATATCATAACATGGAGAATTGCAAAATGCAACGTGACCGTTTAATTGCAGATTGGGGAAATGAAAATTTTGCAGAATAATTTATTTGGTGGATAGGTCACATTGACGAAATAGGTCACGCTTTGGAGGCGGATTCGTTCTTGCTCACAGAGTGAATAGTAACGCTGGTTTTGAATTGTAATGAAAGAAGTTTTTGACAGGAGGAATCACCTATGTGTACAGCTGCAACTTATAAAACAAAAGATTTTTATTTTGGAAGAACCTTGGATTATGAGGTGTCATATGGAGACCAGGTGGTGATCACACCGAGAAATTATATATTTGATCTGCGTTGTGGTGGTCAGCTCAGAAACCATTATGCTATGATCGGAATGGCTTGTGTGATGCAGGATTATCCGCTGTATTATGATGCGGTTAATGAGAAAGGTCTTGGAATCGCGGGACTTAATTTTGTAGGTAACGCCCATTATAAGAAGCCTGTAGAGGGGAAAGAGAATATTACCCAGTTCGAACTGATCCCATGGATACTTGGAAAGTGTGCGACGGTGAAAGAGGCCAGACTTCTTCTGGAAAATATGAACCTGATTGATACTCCGTTTATGGAAAATCTGCCGGTTGCCCAGCTACACTGGATTATTGCAGATAAGGAAGAATGCATTACTCTTGAATCTGTGGAAGAGGGACTGAAGATTTATGAAAATCCAGTTGGTGTTCTCACAAATAATCCACCTTTTAATTATCAGATGTTTCATCTGAATAATTATATGCACCTTTCTGTGGAAAATAGAGAGAATACTTTTTCCAGGAACCTGGATCTGAACCAGTATAGCCGTGGAATGGGCGGTATGGGACTTCCTGGGGATCTTTCCTCCCAGTCGAGGTTTGTGCGTGTGGCTTTTGTGAAAATGAATTCCCTGTCAGGAGAGTCGGAAGAGGAAAGTGTGAGCCAGTTTTTCCATATTCTTGGCAGCGTAGACCAGCAAAGAGGCTGCTGTAAACTTGGCGAGGATAAATACGAAATTACGTTATATACTTCCTGTTGTAATACAGACAAGGGAATCTACTATTATAATACTTATGACAATCACCAGATCAGTGCAGTAGATATGCATAAAGAAGATCTGGATAGCGACAAGCTGGTTTCTTATCTTCCTGTGAAAGGCGAAAAGATTTGCATGCAGAATTAGGTCTGTCCCAAAATCAATCTTTTTTATTGCAAATTATAAATTTAGTGCTATAATTGACTATCATAGATTCAGATGGCGGATTCATATGGGTTCGCCATTTTCTATAAAATAACATTGGCACTCAAATAACATGAGTGCTGATAACATCAGGAGGAAACATGTATGATCACAATACCAGTTTATGAACTTCTTCTTTTACCGGAAGTTACATTTTTCTTTAAAAAAGATATGTTTCCGGAAGGCAGAATCAAAGAACAGAATATTGGAGAAGAAATTCTCTTTGTTTTACAGAAGAAAGAGATGGCTTCTGAGGAAATTTCCATGGAGAATATTTTCCCTGTGGGTGTGATGGGAACCATTGAGAGTATAGATGAAGAGGGCAGCATCAAGGTTACCACGAAAAACAGAGTACAGGTAACTGCTGTGGAATATGCAGATGGTGTAGTACAGGCAGAGGCGGTAGATCTGCCTGATATCCAGGACATTTCCCCAGAGGAAGAGAAGGCGAAATTCGATAAGATCAAGAAAGAACTGATGGATTTTGCCAAAGGTTTTCAGTGGGGCGTGTGGGTACGCAGCATGATCTATCATTGGAAGAGCTGTCCGGAAGCAGTAAGTGCGCTTGCCGGTTATATGAGCCTTTCCTGGGAAGAAAAGTATCATATTCTTCAGGTGGATTCCAGAAGAGAACGGCTGAGACTGATGGAGGAAGCTGTCTATGAGCTGATGGAGATTTTCCGTGTCAGCGAAGAGGCGGAGACTGCCCAGAAGAATTCCAATGAGAAGGTTTACCGGGAATCTGCAATTAAGAAGCAGATTGAGTTTCTTCAGAACCAGCTGGATGAAATGCATCCGGAGAACATTTCGGATGTACGCCGTTTTGAGAAGAAAATCCAGGAGTCTGGTATGAATGAGGAAGCACGCCGCGAAGCGGAAAAAGTGCTGAACCGCATGAAACAGGAGGGAAAAGACAGTCACGAATATGGTATGCTGTACGATTACCTGGACTTTGTTACCACTCTTTCCTGGAAAAACGAGAAACCAGCTGAGATTGATTTAAATGAGGCAGAAGAGATTCTGGATGAAGATCATTATGGATTGAAGAAAGTGAAGGAAAGAATTATCCAGCAGCTTGCAGTTATGTCATTAAATAAGAAGCAATCTGGTTCTATCCTGTTATTTGTTGGCGCACCTGGTACTGGTAAGACCAGTATTGGACAGAGCATTGCACGCGCTCTTCACCGCAAATATGTACGTATCAGTCTGGGAGGAATCCGGGATGAGGCAGAGATCCGCGGACACAGGAGAACCTACATAGGTGCCATGCCTGGGCGTATCATGGAAGGAATGAAACGAAGCGGTGCTTCCAATCCGGTAATGGTGCTGGATGAGGTAGACAAGCTGGCGAAAGATTACGGTGGAGATCCGGCTAGTGCCCTTCTGGAGGTGCTGGATCCGGAGCAGAATGGAAGCTTTACGGATCACTATATGAATGTGCCATACGATCTTTCAAATGTATTGTTTGTATGCACAGCGAATTCCACAGATACCATTCCTGAGCCGCTTCTGAACCGTATGGAAGTGATCCAGTTCCCGGGATATACAGCAGTGGAGAAATTTCAGATCGCCAGAAGACACCTCCTTCCCAAAGCTATGAAAAGCATGGGAATCAAGGCACAGAATCTGAAGGTGACAGATGAGGCAATCCGCCGTATTATTGAAGAATATACAGCAGAAGCAGGTGTCCGTGGCCTGAAAAAGCAGATGGATGTGCTTTGCCGGTATGCAGCTGTAAAATTGGTAAAGGGTGAGCAGAAGAGCATTACAGTAAGTGAGAAGCGCGTGCCGGAGTTCCTTGGACATGGTATCCATCATGAGAAAATCCTGGAAAATCCAGCACCTGGCGTAGTGACAGGTCTTGCATGGACCAGTGCTGGCGGAGAAATCCTGTTTATTGAAACTTCATTTACAAAAGGAGATGGAAAAGTAATCATCACTGGACAGCTTGGGGATGTAATGAAAGAATCTGCCCAGATCGCCATTACACTTGTAAAATCTCTTTATCCGGAATTTGCAGATAAATTTAAAGAAAATGACCTTCATATCCATGTACCGGCAGGTGCTGTTCCAAAAGACGGACCTTCCGCAGGTATTACACTGGTGACAGCACTGTCCTCATTGGTAACGGGTAAACCAGCACCAGCAGAGATCGCAATGACAGGGGAGGTTTCTTTAAGAGGCGGAGTTATGCCAATTGGCGGGCTTCCGGAGAAGCTGATGGCTGCCCAGAGAGCTGGGGTAAAACATGTATTTATTCCATATGAAAATGTGGATGACCTGGAAGATGTGGCAGAGGAAGTGAAGGAAAAACTGGAAATCACACCGGTGAAGAAGGTGCAGGAGGTTCTGGCGCAGGTCCTGCAATAAAAAACATGTGCTAGAGCGTGTTTGAAAAATCATTCCTGCAATCTGCACGCCCCACTTTGCGGGAGATTTTGCCCTCTTTCAGTCAGCGTAGCCCGCTACGCCTCCCTCAATCGGACAAAATCTCCCACAAATTGTGACGCACATCTTGCAGAAAGCCTTTTTCAAACACGCTCTAGAATCTTGATATATAGCAAAATTGACAATTAAAATTACAAAAGTAAGAAAAAGTATGCTATAATGTGTTTACAAATTGAAAGTCAGACTATAACCCACACAGAAAGTTGGAGGTAAGGTTATGAAGAAAGGCAAATTATTAGCTACGCTGCTTTGCAGCGCATCAATGGTTATGGGAAGCATGGTTCCGGCGGTTCCTGCTATGGCAGATGCCATGAAGGTCGTTACACTTGGCGCAGATCTTTCAGATGCCCAGAAGAACACCATGCTGAAATATTTTAAAGTTGATTCCAATCAGGCACAGATCATCTATGTTACCAATCAGGATGAGAGAGATCATCTGAGTGCATATGTTCCACTGGAGCAGATCGGTACCAGGACAGTAAGCTGTGCATATGTGAAGCCAACTACTTCTGGCGGCATTAAGGTCCGTACTGCAAATCTGAACTGGGTTACCTGTAATATGATCGCAAGTTCCCTTTCTACATCAGGGGTTACCAACTGTGAAGTTGTTGCTGCCTGCCCGTTTGAGGTATCCGGCACAGGGGCACTTACAGGCATCCAGATGGCATATGAGACTGCCAGTGGACAGAAGCTTGATGAGACGAAGAAAGAGATCGCCACTGAGGAGATGGTGGTTACCGGCAATCTTGCAGATTCTGTAGGACAGAATGATGCCACCACTGTTATCAATCAGGCGAAGATGCAGGTTATTGCAGACAATGTACAGAATGCAGATGATATTTATAATATTGTTGTAAATATTTCTAATAATAATAATATTTCTCTTTCTGATGATGAGATCAATACTATTGTGAATCTGCTGAAGCAGATCGCAGAGCAGGATTATGATTATTCTGAAATGCAGGAAACCCTGGAGCGTGTAAATGATAACGTGACAGGCCAGGCTGATGAGAGTGCAGATTCCAGTGAGGAAGATCCAGACAGCATTGTAGATAATGTGGATCAGAGTGCACTTGGTGATAATGTAATTGAGAGCTCAACAGAGGATCCAGGTCTTGCTGAGGAGATTGGTGCCACAGATGGTTCTTCTGATGAGAACTGGGAAGAGTTCCCGGCTGGTGATGAGACTGACGAAAGCACTGATGGTAGTATTGATGAGAGCACAGATGAGAATACAGATGGAGACATCAGCGAAGTTGGCGGTACAGACTCCTCTGATGAGATCACAGATGTATCCCAGCTGGCTACAGATTTCCTGGATGATGATGCGAAAGCAAAATTCGATCAGGCGAAGACCTTCTGTAAAGGTGAGTATGAAGGAGATGAGGATGCCCTCTACGAAGCAATGGGCGCTGATGCTGCTTCAACAGTAACACTGGATTCTGACACTGCAAATAAACTTTCCATCAAGGTTCTCCAGAAATATCTCGGAATTCTCGGAAACGGAGCAGTTTCCTATGAGACAGATGGAACAGAGAAATATATGACTCCAGAGCTGAATATGCTGGATAAAGAGCTGAAGAAGCTTTTCGGCATTGATGTAATCGATGATGGTACCTCTTCTGATGGTGTTGATATTCTTGGTGATGCTGTTTCCTCTGAAGATAAAGAGACTCTGTATACAGATACCATGAAGTTCTTCGAGAAACTGTATGGAGAAGCTACAGATACTTATGATAGTACCGATGGTTCTGGTGATGTGATTGTAGATGACAGTGCAGCAGATGAGGTGGGAGATGCCTCTTCTGATGAGGAAATCCCTGCTGAGGATTCCGAAGAATAATTGCAGAAGCAATGTCTGATGACAGAAAATGAATAATGTGACATAGACCTGGGTGCAGAGAAGGATACACGTATCGTGTGATCTTGCTCTGCACCTTTTTTTACATGCTTTAATGTGAAACTGACCTTATAAAAAACTTTGAAACTGTCTATTGAAGACATGCCAGTATACGGGTAAGATAAGGACTAATCATTAAGGAACTTTTTATTGTTCCGGGAAAGAGAGAGAAACTTATGAATAAACAGAATTCTACAGTTATGAAACTCGCAGAGACTGCTCTTCTGGCAGCACTTTGCTATGTGTCCTTCACATTTTTACAGATTAAGATTCCGGTACCAGGTGGAGATGCCACTTCCCTTCATATTGGAAATACTTTCTGCGTACTTGGCGCGCTGCTTCTTGGTGGCTGGTATGGCGGTCTGGCAGGTTCTATTGGTATGACCATTGCAGATCTTATGGATCCGGTTTATATTACAGGCGCACCGAAGACATTTGTGCTGAAACTTTGCATCGGCCTTGTGACAGGTCTTGTTGCGCATAAGATCGCGAAGATTAACGAAACAAACGATAAGAAATATGTATTTAAATGGAGCCTGATCGCTTCTATTGCAGGTCTGGCATTTAATGTAATTGCAGACCCGATCGTTGGATATTTCTACAAACAGTATATTCTTGGACAGCCACAGGAGGTTGCAAGCATCCTTGCCAAGTTAAGTGCTGGTGCTACTTTTGTAAATGCGATCGTGTCTACTATTCTTGTGGTGATTCTTTACAATGCTATCCGTCCAGCTTTAATTAAAGGAAATTTGATTGATGTACATGTGGCAGCTGGAAGTGCGAAATAATAAAGTCGATTTCAGAGTGCTGAATTTTTAGAGTGATGTCTGTTAAACAGACATATCCGTTTGGAAAATAATTGGAAGAATGATAAAAAGGACTCCTGGACAGGAAAACTGCCGGAGTCCTTTTCTTGCATTATAATGTTAGGGTTAAAGGATTTTGGACTCCTGTTATATTGTAAATTTATAAAATTTTAAGATTAATGAAAATTTTGTGACTTTTGTCTGGAACCCTTGGAAAAGCTGGTAAATTGAGGCATTGTGTGCTACAATGTTACCTAAATCGCAAAACATAAGGAGAATTGTTATGAGTCTGGCAGTAGTAACCCTGAAAAAGGGAGAGGGACGGCTTTTAAAATCCGGCGGTATGTGGATTTTTGATAATGAAATAGCTTCTATTATGGGAAGCTTCGTAAATGGAGATATTGTACTGGTTCATGATTTTGACGGATATCCCTTGGGAAGAGGATTTATCAATACGAATTCCAAGATTGTGGTACGTCTTCTTTCCAGAGATGAGAACACTGTGATCGATGAGGAATTTTTCGGGAAAAGAGTGCGGGATGCCTGGGAGTATCGCAAGAAGGTGACAGATACTTCAAGCTGCAGAGTGATCTTTGGAGAGGCGGATTTCCTTCCGGGCTTCATTGTGGATAAATTTTCAGATGTGCTGGTGGTACAGTCACTTGCACTTGGAATCGACCGCTATAAGGAAATGCTGGTAGAGCTTCTGAAGAAGGTACTGGCAGAAGATGGAATCCAGATCCGGGGCGTTTATGAGCGAAGTGATGTAAAGGTCCGTAAGCAGGAATGCATGGAACCATATAAAGGATTTATCGGCGAAGAATTCCCGACTCTGGTAGAAATTGTGGAAAATGGTGTGAAATATCAGGTGGATGTAAAAGATGGCCAGAAGACTGGATTCTTCCTGGATCAGAAATACAATCGTCTGGCGATTCAGAAGCTTTGCAAGGGTGCGAGAGTTCTGGATTGCTTCACTCATACCGGGTCTTTTGCACTAAATGCAGGCTATGCCGGCGCGAAGGAAGTAACAGGAGTAGATGCGTCACAGCTGGCAGTAGACCAGGCTACAGCCAATGCGGCTTTAAACGGACTTTCTGATTCTGTGAAATTTATCTGTGAGGATGTATTCGATCTTCTCCCGGAGTTGGAGGAGAAAGGGGAGAAATATGACGTGGTCATTCTGGATCCTCCGGCGTTTACCAAGTCAAGAAGTTCCATTAAGAATGCGGTGAAGGGATACCGTGAGATCAATCTGCGTGCTATGAAGCTGGTTAAAGATGGCGGTTTTCTTGCCACCTGCTCCTGCTCCCATTTCATGGATTATGAGCTGTTCACCCAGACCATTGGACAGGCTGCGAAGAATGTGCATAAGCGTCTCCGCCAGGTGGAATACCGTACCCAGGCACCGGATCATCCGATCCTGTGGTCTGCGGATGAGTCCTATTATCTGAAGTTTTATATTTTCCAGGTATGTAGTGACAGATAGATACGAAACGGACATGTCTGCTTACGCGGACATCACTATGAATGAAAGTCGATTGCGACCTGCCATTGGCGCTGCCGCACAGGACTTTCATAGTAAGAAAATGAGAAACCTGTCAGAAAGTCAGACAGGAACTGAAGAAAGAAGGCATTTTATTGAAAGAAAAATTTATGAGGTTTATGCAGGGGCGTAACGGAGTAGATCAGTTTTCCAGATTTACGATGGGAGTGGCATTGGTAGCGATTGTGCTTACGTTGTTTACCGGAACCATAAGTGGAATTGGGACATTTCTGGATCTGTTTGGGATGGCTGCAATCGTATATACTTATTTCAGGATTTTTTCCAAAAATATCTCCAAACGCTATCAGGAGAATCAAAAGTATTTACAGTATTCAGCTAAATTCAGAGTGCGTGTAGATAAAGAGAAGCAGATACTGAGACAGCGTAAAGACTATCATATCTATACCTGTCCCGGGTGTGGCCAGAAGATCCGTATTCCAAGGGGCAGCTTCAAGAAAGTGGAGATTGAATGCCCTAAGTGTCATACGAAATTTATAAAGAGGCGCTGATATGTTTGGATATATCGTAATGAATAAGCCAGAAATAAAGATGAAGGATTTTGACCTGTACAGATCCTTTTATTGTGGACTTTGCAGGGAACTGCGTGAGAGATATGGGATTTCCGGTCAGATTACGTTAAGTTACGATATGACCTTTGTGATTCTGCTTCTTTCTGGCTTGTATGAGCCGAAGACATATAAAGGTACTACCAGGTGCGTTCTTCATCCGGTGAGAAAGCAGACAGTAAGAAAAAATGTTATGACAGAGTACTGTGCGGACATGAATGTGATTCTTACTTATTATAAATGTCTGGATGACTGGAATGACGACAGGAAGTATGTTAAGCTTGGCTATGCTAAGCTGCTTGAGGGGAAAAATAAACATCTTTTAGAACAGTACCCTGGTAAGGCAAAGCGAATCGTAGAGCTTTTGGATGAGCTTTCCGCCTTGGAAAAAGAAGGGGAAACAGATATTGACAGGATGTCCGGAATTTTTGGACATATTATGGAGGAGATTCTGGCCTGCCGGCAGGATGAGTGGGAGAGAAGCCTTCGCAGAATGGGCTTCTATCTTGGAAAATTCATCTATCTTCTGGACGCATATGACGATGTGGAAGAGGATGTGAAAAATAACGATTACAATCCTTTCGCAAAAAAATATACAATGGAAGGGTTTGATGAGGAAGTACGTCAGATTCTCATGATGATGATGGCGGAAACCTGTAGAGAATTCGAGAAGCTTCCTATTATTAAATATGGGGATATTCTTCGGAACATTTTATATTCCGGCGTGTGGTGCCGCTTTGAGGAAGTGAGCAGGAAACGCAGGGAAGAACGGGAGAAAGAACATGTTGGATCCATATAGCGTACTGGGAGTTTCCCGAAATGCGACAGATGAAGAAATAAAAAAGGCATATAGAAAGCTGAGCCGGAAATATCATCCGGATGCCAATATCAATAACCCTAACAAAGATCAGGCTGAAGAGAAGTTTAAAGAGGTACAGCAGGCATACGAACAGATCATGAAAGAAAGGGAGTATGGAAGTACCGGAGGTTCTTCTGGCGGCTATGGCAGCTATGGATATGGTGGGTTTGGCGGCTTTGGCGGACAACAGCGTCAGAGCACTTATGAGGATGAGGAGAGCGTCCGCAGGCGCGCTGCAGCGAATTTTGTCCAGAGCGGGCATTATCAGGAGGCGATGAATGTGCTGAATTCCCTTTCCCAGAAAAACGGAGAATGGTATTATCTTTCTTCTATGGCAAATATGGGTTTGGGAAATAATGTAAGGGCGCTGGAACACATCCGAGAAGCAGTGAGGCTGGAGCCGGGAAATCAGCAGTATCGTATGCTGTTGAACCGGATGGAAGGCGGCGGAAGCTGGTATGAGACACAGCAGGGACCATTTGGTGGGATGCCGGTAGCTGGTGATGATATGTGTCTGAAGCTTTGTCTGGCAAATGCAGTTTGCGGAATGTGTTGCCCGGGTAGCGGGGTACTTTGCTGCTGATCTGGGTAAAGAACATATTGGAATATTTTGTAATTAAAAAATAATTGACAAGAAAACTGAGACGTATTAAACTGTTAAAGCGTGAAACAGATATAGATACCGCAGGGATAGCTTTAAAGGAAGCCAAAGAACGGTGTGCGGTGGTATAGGAGGAATCAGATAATGAGTATTCGTATTGGTATCCTGGGATATGGTAACCTGGGACGTGGAGTAGAATGTGCAATCAAACATAACCCTGATCTGGAACTGGTAGGAGTATTTACCCGTCGTGATCCTGAGACAGTTCAGATCCTGACCAAGACAGCTAAGGTGTATTCCGTAGATGATGCAGAGAAGATGAAAGATCAGATCGATGTCATGATCCTTTGCGGAGGAAGTGCTACTGATCTGCCAGAGCAGACTCCGAAATATGCGCAGTGGTTTAATGTGGTAGACAGCTTTGACACCCATAAGAAAATTCCAGAGCACTTTGCAAATGTGGATAAAGCAGCTTCTGAGAACGGACATGTTGGTATTATTTCTGTAGGCTGGGACCCGGGAATGTTCTCCCTGAACCGTATGTATGCAAATGCAATCCTGACGAACGGTAAAGATTATACATTCTGGGGAAAAGGTGTAAGCCAGGGACATTCTGACGCTATCCGCCGTATCAAAGGTGTAAAAGACGGTAAGCAGTACACAATTCCGGTTGAATCTGCACTGGAGGCTGTAAGAAGTGGTAAGAATCCGGAGCTTACGACCAGAGAGAAGCATACAAGAGAGTGCTTTGTAGTAGCAGAGGAAGGCGCTGATCTTGCAAGAATCGAAAACGAGATCAAGACAATGCCGAACTACTTTGATGAATATGATACCACAGTACATTTCATCTCTGAAGAAGAGCTGAAACGTGACCATAGTGGAATTCCGCATGGCGGTTTTGTGATTCGTACAGGTAAGACTGGCTGGAATGATGAGAACAGCCATGTGATCGAATACAGTCTGAAACTTGATTCCAATCCGGAGTTTACTTCTTCTGTGATCGTAGCTTATGCAAGGGCTGCATACCGTATGAACCAGGAAGGACAGAAGGGCTGCAAGACCGTATTTGATGTGGCACCTGCATATTTAAGTGCCCAGAGTGGAGAAGAATTAAGAAAACATCTGTTATAATTTCTGATAGGCATGTAACAGACGAGAAAGAGGATAGTTTCTGTATTTGTATGGAGACTGTCCTTTTTTGCTATAGGAATTTGCATGGCTCTGAATGGTTACCAAAATATTGTGCAAATCTTACAGAGTTTTACTTTGATGTTGACGGTAAGCTTAATCTGTAATATAATAAACTACATAAAGATGTAACAACTTTGTAAAACTTGTGACAAAAATAACGAAAACAGTTAAAAAGGAAGGTAAGTATGCAAAGCAAATGCAAAAAGTTCAGATTATGGAGTGTTATGCTGCTTATGATGCTCATGGCAGCCGGCTTTACATGTCATGCTACATCACATGAAGTACAGGCAGCGAAGAAGACAGGCTTCCGTACAGTAAATGGAAAAACATATTACTATAACTCAAAGGGAAAGAAAGTAAAAGGCTGGCTGACCTTAAACGGAAAGAAATATTATTTTAATAAATCTACCGGAGTCCAGGTAAAAGGCTGGGTAAAGGACAGTAAGGGAAGAAAACGTTATTTCACCAGCAAGGCGGGTGTCATGGTAACGGGCTGGCTGAAAAATTCCAAGGGCCAGAGAAGATATTTTGCCCCATCCACAGGATATATGAAGACCAAGTGGTTGAAGCTGGGGGGAAAGACATATTACCTTTATTCCAATTCAGGCGTTGCAGCCACCGGATTTGTGAAAGACAGTAAAGGAAATACCCGTTACTTCTCTAAGACAGGAATCATGGCCAATGGCTGGCTGACCAGCTCATCAGGAGTGAAGCGGTATTTCCAGACTACTTCATCCACAGCTACCAATGGTATTATGGCGGTCGGATTTAAAACAATTAATAATGTTACATATTATTTCTACAGCGGCACAGGAGCGATGGCTACCGGCTGGGTAGAGAATAAAGACAAAGGAACGAAGTATTACTTTGATAAGTCTACCGGTGCAATGTATACTGGTATCCAGACCATAGACGGAGTGAAATACGAATTCTCCAGCACAGGTATCTGTCTGGGCGAAAAGAAAGACGATCCGCTTCCGAGTACCAATACTGGCAGCAAGACGATTAAGAATTATCTGCTTGGAGCTCTTCAGCCAGTTGGAAAAGCACTCTATGTATGGGGCGGCGGTTGGAATGATTCCACAAGAAAAGGTCTGAGCCAGACCATGACAGACTGGTATAATAAGTGGTCCTCTAATCCATCTGGGTATAATTACAATAATTATCGTGATCTTTCCACATCAAATAGAGCGAAAGGCTTTGACTGCTCTGGCTTTGTTGGATGGTCTGCTTATCAGGTGATGCAGACAAAGTCTGGAGTTGGATATGGATATACAGTAGTATCTGGTGAAATCGGCAGCTATTATTCAGGAAAAGGCTGGGGAAGTATTGTCAGCCAGTCCTATCTGTCCCAGAATGGCTGGACATTGAAGCCTGGTGATATTGGATATAATGATGGTCATACCTGGATCGTTATCGGACAGTGCAGTGATAAGAGCGTTGTAATCGTGCACTCCACTCCACAGGCTGGTGTACAGATCTCTGGAACAACGACCCCGACTGGCAATTATTCCAGCCAGGCAGTGGCGTTGGCGAAGAAATATATGGCTATGTATGCTGGATATAATATTTTTGATTATCATACATCTGTCGGAAATTACATTCGTAATGGTAATTTCCTTAGATGGAACAGCAATGTACTCTCAGATCCAGACGGTTATGGTAATAAGACCGCAGATCAGATCTTGTATGACCTGTTTGGAAAATAAAGAGTATATAAGAAGCCGGATATAACAACTTATAAAAACATGAAAGAATCAATATAAGAAAGGAAACCTGCATAAGTGTGGGTTTCTTTTTTTGATGGATACGAAACTAAATGTTACGAAATGTTACAGAAATTTAAAATTTATTGCAATTTAGGGTTGAAATCTTTTCAAAGGTGTGCTAATATGTAGCAAGGTTGAAGAAAATATTGCAAACATATTACAAATTGAGTTATTTAGATTATCAAAAAGATTAACGAGGGTGATGAAACATGAAGAAAAGAATTGTATGTCTGACACTGGCAATTTTAATGTGCGGCTCACAGGCAGTAAGCGTAATGGCTGACCGTGAGAGCGACTTAAGAGAAGAGCAGGCTTGGACAAGCCAGCAGCTGGATGCTACATATGAGCGTATGAGTGCTTTGTGGGAGCAGAAACAACAGCTTGAGAGCCAGATCGAATCCTTGAATTCTGATCTTGTAAATGTAATGGTTTCCATTCAGACTCTTGAGAATGATATCGCTTCCAAGGAAGCAGAGATTGAGAAAACAAAAGGCGACCTGACGAAGGCACAGAATGCGAAAGATAAACAGTACAGTGCCATGAAGAAGCGTATCCAGTACCTTTACGAAAAAGGTGGGAACAATGCATGGTTCCAGATGATGCTTAATGCGGATAACCTTGCAGACCTTCTTACCAGAGCAGAGTATACACAGCAGATGTATGAGCAGGACAGAAAGAATCTTGATAAATATGTAAATACAATTAATGAAGTAAATAATCTCAAGACACAGTATGAATCTGAGAAAGCAGAGCTGGAAGAGATGAAAGCTTCTTATGAAGAACAGTCTTATAATCTTCAGTGCCAGATTGATCAGAAGAAATCTGAATCCGCAGACTATGAAAATGAAATCGCTTATGCACAGCAGCAGGCTACAGAATATGCAAACCTGTTAGCAGAGCAGACAGCAGAGATTCAGAGACTGGAAGCTGAGAGAATTGCAGCAGAAGAAGAGGCAAGACGTCAGGCAGAGGAAGAAGCTGCAAGACAGGCCGCAGAGGAAGCAGCAGCAGAAGAAGCTGCAGAGCAGGAACAGGAATCTGATTCAGAAGAAGACGTAGAATATGATGAAGATGGTAATGAAATTGATAACAGTGATGATGAATCCGAGTCCGATTCAGATGAAGATGTGTCAGAGGATGATGTAGAGTACGACGAGAATGGTGATGTTGTTGATAACGCATCTTCTTCCGATGATGTAGAATATGATGAATATGGCAATGTAATTGATTCAGATAATACAGTATCTGCAGAGGATTATGAGAGTGAACAGTCATCAAGTTCAGAGAGTTCAAGTTCTTCTTACTCAGGAGCAGGATCCTCAGTAGTAGACTATGCAACACAGTTTGTTGGAAATCCATATGTATGGGGAGGCACAAGCCTTACAAACGGAGCTGACTGTTCAGGATTTGTTCAGAGTGTATATGCGAACTTTGGAGTAAGCCTTCCGAGAACTTCTTATGAACAGCAGAATGCCGGTACAGAAGTTTCCTACGCAGATGCACAGCCGGGAGATTTGATCTGCTATGGTGGACATGTTGCAATCTATATGGGTAATGGACGTATTGTTCATGCATCCAATTCAGTAGACGGTATTAAGATCAGTGATAATGCTGCATACAGAACAATCGTATCAGTAAGAAGACTGGTGTAATTAAATAAGTATAAATAATTAAATTTATAGGGGTTGAAAGGGAGTATTAACAATAAGTTGATACTCCTTTTCATATATGCTTGCGAAGCATGTTAATGAGAACGGAATGAACAGTAACTAT
>JAQXQS010000071.1 GCA_029101305.1 Clostridia bacterium
AGCGTGAAGCCCCCCTCAAGATGAGATGTCCCATTCGAAAGAAGTAAACCCCCTTGAAGACGACGAGGTAGATAGGGCAGGGGTGGAAGTGCAGTAATGCACGGAGCTGACTGTTACTAATAGGGTGAGGGCTTGACCAACAATCGCAAGGTTGAAAGAATGATTCCGTTAGGATGTAGCATGTATGTAGTTTTGAAGGTACAGAGATTAAGACGGTAGCCGGTTGGTTATCGTTTTTTTTATTTGCTGAAACTATACTGCTGTGTTATCATGTTTATATAAAAAATATCCGTTTAGGAAGGGCATATGGGAAATCCTAATATTCCAGTAGGTATCTCTGATTTTAAAGAGATACGTGAGAATAATAACTATTATATTGATAAAAGTGGTTTCATTTTTGCTGGAAAGCGAAGAGATTGATGAAGAAGATCGTAAGCGTTTTAAACTTCTGAAATCTGGTGAGGGAAGCAAAATTTTGGTTATCAGATTTCTTAGTCTGCTTATGCGTCTGCTCGAGAATTATTACCATAAGCAGGTGATTTTGCTTATAGATGAATATGACGTTCCTATAGCAAAAGCCAGCAGCAAAGGATATTACCAGCAAATGCGGAAATAAGAGAAATTTTTGAAACTACGGTAATGAAATGGTTTGCTGACAGCCAGATCTTGTGATTATTGATAAAGCCAATGGCAAGGTAGCGATTTTCGAAGTAAAATATTCGCAAAGCATGAAACAGTTAAATAAAGATTGTGATAAAGCATTGGCGCAGATGAAAGAGAGAAAGTATGCAGAGGATTACAAGTGCAGGTATAAAGATATCTTTTGCTATGGAATTGCATTTTATAAAAAGGAATGTCTGGTGAAAATGCTGGAGTCTTAGAAAGGGTTATTTTACAGTTTTTTTCTTATAATCTTTTATAATAGAAAAATAAGACGCTTAAGTGTGTTTATAAAATCATGTAGAGGAAAAGAATATGAAAAAAATCAAAATTTTAGGGACTGCTGTTATGGCATGTGCGATTTTACAATTGGTATTTTCACAGGAAATTATGGCAGAAACAGTGACTGATCATGATAAAGCAAACATGGCGGAATCAACTGAGAATGCTAACTGGCGTACCGGAATCATCGAGGACCAGACCTTCCAGACTACTTTCTCCGAGTATGACGGCGACACCTGGTTTGCATCCTATGCGCCAATCGACGGGGAAAAGGATGTTACGTTTAAGATCATCCAGAACGACCAGGTGGTGGAAATGCTGGACAGCCTTGCGACACCGCCAGTCCTGGAGAATGACTTCACCAGTCTGGATGCAGTAAGCTTTACCGATTATAATGGAGATGGAGATACGGATATTCTGGTGGTTAAGACCTTTGGTGACACAGCAGTTCCGGTGATTTACGAGGGAACCCCGGAGAAGGAGAAGAAATTTACGCTGCGAACCGGCTTATCCGTCCGCGCAGCAGCTCATGCGCAGACCATGACCATTTCCGGAATACTGGATTATCTGAAAACTGTAGAAAATGAGCAGTGGAGTGCCGTGGACGCACTTCCGGACGGAACTCCTTCAGATTTTATTTTTTCCAGCGGTGCAGGTGCATGGAGTACTTCTCTTACTTTAAATAAAGATGGAAGCTTTAGTGGATCCTTTTCCGATAGCGACATGACAGGTGGGGATGGATATAGCTACACCGTTTATTGCAATGATTTTACAGGAAGCTTTACGAATCTGAAAAAGCTGAATGACCATGTATATTCTATGGAACTGGCCGATATTCAGACCAGCCAGGAAAGTGGAACCCAGGAAATAGTGGATGATTGTCTGAAAGTATATTCAGAGCCTTATGGCCTGGTACCAGGATCGGAGTTTTATCTGTATGTACCAGAGGTAACGAAATCAGACCTTCCCATTGAATTGCCGGAAGGATGGAGCATGATTACATACAGTGACCAGAACCCGGAGTTCTTGACCAGTTATGTACTTTATAATATAGAAGGAGATGCTCCATTTGCAGGATATCAGGAAAAACAATCGTGAATATACCGTAATCTGAACAGTTACATTTGAAAATAAGATTTTTGGGCAAAAAGCAGATAAAAAGTGAATGAAAAACCAAACGAAAAAGTAAACAGAAAAATGAAATACAAACGAAAAATACTCCAGCTCGAAATTGGCTGGGGTATTTTTTTATCCGGAACGTTCTGCGAGGTATCTCTGAACACCCACAAGATTCATGACAGATATGAATAAAAAAACACTTTAGTGCATAAAAAACGCAAGTTTGTGCACAAAAATAGCAAAGTCCCTCACCCTGGTTGTTCTGAAAAAATGGTTATGATAGTATAAATTCAGCTACAGTTATTGGTACTTTTTAACAATAAAAGATGGGATCCGTTAGATGGATTTCTATATAAAATCTGCTTGGGCTTGAATAAATACAAAATATAGGACACAGGGAGGGCGTGCAATATGGCATTGGCAATTACCCTACGATATAAAGACCGTGAATATTATAACCTGATTTCCAATGGGGAAGAGCTGACCTATGGAAGTCATAAGAAGGACAACGTCCAGATTCCAGACGCGAAAGAGCACCTTATGATGTTAAGAGGAAGCTCAGATGAGGTACAGATTGGGGTAGAACTACCCCTTCGCACGGCGAAGTCTGTTTTGGAATGTAACCAGATTGCTATGCTGTGCAGGGAACCAGTCGTGAGTCTGTATGTGTCGAAAGCAACAGGAAAATTATCCAAATCAGTGGAACTTCCCTATAATGGAAGAATTACAGTGGGAAGGGAAAAGGACAACGATATTATCCTGACCTATCCCATTATCTCCAGACATCATTTTCAGTTTTTTGTGGAAGCGGGTTCTGTACACGTAGAGGATCTTGGAAGCACCCATGGATTATATCTAAATGGCAGGCGCATTTCCAAGGCACTTATGAAATCAGGAGATGTGCTTTCTATTTTTACATTTCGTTTTATTTTACAGAATGGAACTCTTTATTTCGAAAATATAGGAAGTTCGATTCATATTTCAAGCCGCATTGCCCAGATGGACAGGCCACCGGGCGCTGAAGAAGTGAAAATGTCCAACCCAGAAGGGAAGAAAGTATATCAGGAAAGGCAACGAGTACACCTTGAAGGTCAACGAGTACACCTTGAAGGTCAAAGGGTACACCCGGAAGGGCAACGAGTAGCCCCGGAGGAACAAAGAGTACACCTGGAAGGGCAACGAGTACACCAGGAAGCACAAAGAGTCTACCAAAAAGCACCTGGAGTACAAAGAGTGAACCCAGACCCGCAAAAAGTCCGCTCAGATTCCGGCCGAGCTTCTGTTAATGACGCTCTCTATCCAAGATATCAGCTTTCTCCCAGAATACGGGAACAGCTTCCCAGTGAACCCATTATTTTGTCCGGGGCTCCTGGAAAAGGTGGTTCTATGGGAGGGAGAAGAAATAATCTCGCTTACTTGATCAGTTCGGGAGCAATGATGGCAGCCAGCCTTGCTTCAGGCATGCTTTCACCTGCAGCCCTGCTTATGCGCGCGGTGGGACTGATTTCCCCGCTTGCCAATATGGCTATGTACAATAAGATGAGCAAGGAAGAGCAGAAAGCCCTGGAAGAATATGAAAAAATGCGCCAGGAGCGCTACCAGGCCTACATTGATTCCCAGAAAGCAAGGATTTCCAAGGTTGCGGATGTACAAAGAAGAATTATCACCGCAGAGAATCCCAAACCTGCCGATTGCATGGAAAGTGTAAAAAAATTGAAACGAAACCTTTGGGAAAGGATGCCCACAGATTCCGATTTTCTTACCCTGCGCCTTGGAATGGGAAAAGATAAGCTCTGCGTAGAGGTAAAAAGCCGGGCCAATACCGACGGGTTTACCATGGTGGATGACGAACTGGAAGAGCTGGCAGGTCAGATCATAGAGGAAACCAGATATGTGGACAATGTCCCGGTGAGGGTTTCCTTATTGAGAAACCAGACCATAGGAATGGTGGGAAGCAAAGAAGCAACCTACCATGAACTTCGCAGTCTCTTAGTAGAACTTGCCAGTGAGCACAGCTATAAGGATGTACGGATTATCGGTTTATTTGAGTCAGAGTCCCGTAAATACTGGGGCGTACTCAGATGGCTGCCCCATATCTGGGATGAAAGCGGCCAGGCAAGGTTTCTTGCTTTTGATGAAAAAAGCAGGCATGTTGTCTGCGAGCTGATAGGAGATGTAATTCGCCAGAGGAATAAGGAAGCCCGCAGCGAAATGGGGAAAAAAGGAACGCCCCCATTGCCGCACTTTGTTATTCTGGCAGAAAACGAGCAGATTTTGCAGGAAGAGATGCTGTATGACCAGCTGATTTCCAACAATCCGGCATATGGAATCACAACCATCATTTTATCCCAGGATCTGTATAATCAGCCCCAGACCTGTCAGTATATCATAGATCTTACCAGTAAGCCTTATGCCTATGAACGGGAAAGATATGACGAACGGGTTTATTTTACACGGGATGAGACGGTGCATCAGGTACAGCTGGAGGCATTTTCCAGGCAGATGGCGGCAATTGAATTAAAGGAAAAGAAATCCGAGGCGTCCCTGCCTGGATCCATTACCTTTCTGGAGGGGTTCCGGGTACAGGTCGTGGAACAGCTGGAAGTTCTCAAACGCTGGGAAAGAAGCGAACCGCACCAGACCCTTTCCACGCCTCTTGGCATCATGGCAGGTGGAAAAACGTTCTGCCTGAATATTCTGGATGGGGACAATGCACATGGTCCTCATGGACTTCTGGCAGGTACCACCGGATCTGGTAAAAGTGAGCTGCTTCAGACCTGGATCCTTTCCATGGCTGTGAATTACCATCCCCATGATGTGAATTTTGTTATTATCGATTATAAAGGCGGCGGAATGTCTGATCTTCTGGAGCCCCTTCCACATGTGGTGGGAAAAATAACCAATATTGACCGGAATATTTCCAGATCCCTGGTTTCTCTGGAAAGCGAGATGAAACGTCGTGAGAGCCTGTTTTCCCAGGCTGGTGTGAAGAACATCAGCCAGTACCGGAAAGCGTACCGGAAAGGGGAAGTGAAGATCCGTCTTCCCCATCTGATCATTGTGACAGACGAATTTGCAGAGCTGAAAAAAGAACAGCCGGAATTCCTGACAAAATTAAATTCTTTTGCAACAGTAGGCCGTTCCCTGGGAATCCATCTGTTTCTTGCTACCCAGAAGCCGGCAGGTGTGGTCACAGACCAGATCAGCGCCAACTCCCGTTTCCGTATCTGTATGAAAGTACAGGATGTGGCAGACAGTCGGGAAATGCTGAAAAGACCAGATGCAGCCAGGATCACGCAGGCTGGACGTGCTTATGTACGTGTTGGCGAAGACGAGCTTTTTGAGCTTTTCCAGTCTTATTACAGCTCCGCAGAATATACAGGAAAAGCAGAGCACAAAGGGAAAAAGGAAAACCAGGTCCGGATTGTAAGTGTGACAGGCAGCCGGATCAACCCACTTCCAAAGAAGAAAAAGAAAGACAGTGAAGTGGATGAATTGACTGCAATTATCGGATATATCAATAAAGTATGTAAAGAACAGAAAATTGAAAAAATGGCAGGCCCCTGGCTTCCAGAGCTTCCTACCTGGCTGCCGCTGGAAGAGTTGGGCCTTACAGATATTTTCGACGGAGATAAATGGCCGGTACGAAGAAACGAGCTTGTGGTTCCTGTTGGAAAATACGATATGCCGCAGATTCAGGCACAGGGCGTGCAGGTATTGGATCTTTCCGGGCAGGGGCATTTTGGTATTTTTGGAACTCCGGCTACCGGAAAAACATTTTTCCTGAAAACCATGCTGGTGAGTATGGGACTTCTCTATACACCAAAGGATGTTTCCATTACCATTTTTGATGCAGGAAGCTTAAGCCTTCCTGAATTTGCAGGTATGCCACATGTGAAGGAAGTAATCACCAGCCAGTCTGAGGAAGGGCAGATCAAAAAAGCAGCGGCAAGGCTTCTTGGTGAAATTGCATCAAGAAGAGTAGCGTTTAACAAGCATGCAGTCAACTCCCTTGGCGCTTACCGGGAAAGTGTTGCGCCGGATACCCCGGCAATCGTTGTCCTTGTGGATCATATAAAAGGCTGGTTTGATATCAGTCCGGAGGTAATGGCCTGCCTGGAGGAAATTGCAGCAAACGGTATGACTTATGGAATTTATCTGGTATTTACCGCAACCTCTACTTTAGGACTGAGCATGAAATTCCTGCAGCTGATCAAGGGAACCATAGCCCTGCGTCTTGCTGACAAAGGAGATTACCGCAGTTATGTAGGCGCCATGGATGGAATCAGCATGCCGGTAACAGCCGGTCAGGCAATTCTGGCAGGAAATCCGCCGGTGGCTTTCCAGATCGCAGTGTATGAAAATGCCCAGAATGACCAGGAACGGCATAAACGGATAGTAGAGCTTACGAAGAAGATGGCGGATGCCTGGGAAAATATTAAGAAAAATGGAATGGCAAAGGAATTTCCCGAGGATGATGGACAAGGACCAAAATTTGGAGGCTTTTCTGGAAAAACAGGATTAGAATTCGGAAACGATTACGAAAAAGCAGGTTGGAAATCAGAAAGTGTCCGTGGGCAGGCAAGTCCCGACATGGGAGTAAAGGGCCAATACCAGGAAAATGGCGGGAATAGCACTTATCAGGCTATGGAAAATGACCGGAAAGGTGCTGCCAGGGAAAACGGATATGAGAAAGCGGACGGTGGACAGGGAAAAATGGGAGATTACTCCAGTAAGTATAACGAACGCAGCCGTATTCCAGCCGGAATTTATGCAGATGACCTGGAGCCTGCATATTTTGACTTCTCAGAGGAAGCCATTCTTTTATTGGCTTCCGAAGATCAGAATACAGGTAGTGTATTTTTGAATCACCTGGAGCAGCTGCTGAAGCAAAAGAATGATAATCAGATCCTCCGGATAAAGAAAAGTGAATCAGCAGGCGTGGAAGGTGCAAATGGTGGAGAACCTGTCACGCAGCTGGCAAGTCTTGTGGAAAACCTTCAGAGCCGACTGAAAAACCGGAACAGCCACAAAAAAGAGGCCGGTTTTGACCAGGAGAAATGGCTGCAATCCTATCAGCAGATCTGTGTTCTGATTGAAAATCTCCCTGAACTGGCGAAAGGATTTTCCCCAGATGAGAACAAACAGCTGCGGAAAGTTCTGGCGAAATCAAAAGAGCTGGGAATTATTCTGATTGCCGGAATCACGAAAGAGCAGTGTGAAGATCCTGAAAAAATAGATATTGTTACGAAAGCTGCAATAGAAGCGGAAAATGTGGCAGTTCTAAACGGAAATCCCATTGAGTACCATGCTTTTTCCTGCAAAGAATATCTGCCACAGATGGATGCAGACCTGGATGAGGAAGAGATTGCAGTTGTCCATAAGGGCAAAGTCAGATTGATCCGGTGGGAGTAAAAAATAAAAGTGAAAGCCTTTTTAAACACACTCTAGGAAGGAGAGGAAAATGCGACCATTTATCATTGTCTCAGTGCAGGATGAAGTAGGAAAGTTTTCTTATGATATGGAGATTCCCACAGATATTCCTGTGACCCAGGTGACCGCGAATATCGCAGAGGTGCTGAATTATTACCATAAAAAAGAGGTGATGCCAATGACCGGGTGCCGCCTTTTGAATAAACGTACAGGAAAAATAATTTCCCCGGACTCTACCTTCGCAAAAGAAGGAATCTGGCAGGGTGATATTGTTCAGATAAAGAGATAGGGGAGAGGCTGAATAATTACAATACTTAATTATATGAGGAGGAAAGGAATGAGCATGAGCGAAGAACTGAAATTAACACCCGTAGAGCTTTTTTTCTGCGGAAAGCTGCTAAATGCAAAATACATTGATTACGACTATTTTGCCGCAATGCCGGATATCCAGATCAACCACGATCTCCGTGAACAGGAAGCTTTGGAGAAGCTGGAAGAAGACGGTGTGGTAGAGATGGACTTTTATGACAATGCGGAATTTGATGAGGATGCGAAGGAACTTCTTTTGCCGGTATTCTTCGGGGAGACAGAAAGCCGTATGGAAATAAAAAACGGACCGGTTTTCCGTTTTCATATCTATCAGGGAAAAATGATTATGACAACCCTGGAGGACAACGAAATCAGCTTAAGAGAGATCACAAAAGATTCCCAGTTGAACGAACTTTGGGAAAAAGATGAAATTGAGGAGATCGTGATTTCCTGTGCGAATGTACACACTGGACAGAAAAATGGATTTTTTACAAAGGAACAGCTGATGGACAGCAGTTCCAGAAAATTAGCGATTTCATTATTGAAGGGAGAGGCTTAATATGACCAACGACCAGGGACAGATTACCATTGATGAGGCAGCGGCAAATGCAGATATCCAGAAAATCAGATCTGCCATTGCCAAGCTTCAGGAGGCACAGAACAGTATGAAAATGCTTAAGGCAAATGCAGAAACCATGACTGGAATGACGGGAAGCGCTATTGCAGACAAAAGCCAGAGCCTGTCAAGGCAGGTGGATGATCTGATCACGAATCTGAATCAGGCAGCACAGTTGATCAGTAAAACAGTGGCAAAATATAAAGAACAGGACGCAGGTCTTGCAGGCCAGATCCGTGGATTTCTCTAAACATTAAAAAATCAGCCCATTTGTAAGAAATAGGTTGTTTTTGAGGGGCCAGATAGAGTGATTTAGGAGCATGCTT
This sequence comes from Clostridia bacterium, assembly GCA_029101305.1. GTDB lineage: Bacteria > Bacillota > Clostridia > Lachnospirales > Lachnospiraceae > Blautia_A. Next base: position 8,746 of record JAQXQS010000071.1, read on the forward strand.
TAAATTGAATTGACAATTAGGATTTTCATATTAGATCAAAAAAGGGGGAAGTGGACATGGCAATTAAAATCGATTACGACGGTCTGACACAACAGGCCGCTACCTTAAAAAATCTTTCCGCAGCATATGAAGCTTTGGTAGGGCGGATGAGCAATCTTTCCAGCCAGATGACAGCCGGATGGGAGGGAAATGCCAGCAAAGCATTTCTGGAGCTGATGGAGAAATACATCCAGCAGGGAAAATCCCTGAAAGAGATTCTGGATCTGATGCAGAGCTATGCAGGGGATGCAGTAAATACATTCCAGAGTGTGGATCAGGAATGTGCAAATATGATAAATAATTCGTTCTAAGTTACAGAAATTGAATAAGTCGGATAATGCAAAACGATTATAGGGAGGACCAAAATGGCTTTTTTAAATGTAGATACGGACCTGCTCAGAAGCTCAGTTTCTGTAGCAGAAAGAACCAACGACCTGATCTCAGATGCAGCTACTTTACTGAATCAGGTGGTAGTACATAATGACTGGGTATGCAGTGAGCGTAACCAGATCAACAGCTATACCATAGAGAACCGTGAAACCGCACAGAAGATTGAGGGATATGCGTCTTCCTTTTATAGCGCAGTCAAAAATGCCTCCGCCCGTTTCGATGCCGCAGAGCAGGAAATGCGTCAGAGAACCAATACTGTGGATGAACCAATTGGCAGGATCACAAATGTGGTGCCAGGTGCCATACAGGAGGTAACCCAAGGAGTTACAGGTGCAACGCCAATCTGTATGTCAGCTTTTTCTGGACTTGCGAAGGGAGTGGAAAAATAAATTATGGCAGACATTAAATTAACGCCTGAAGAGCTGATGGCCCAGGCACAGGAAATGACATCCCTTCAGGGTGAGTTTGAATCCTTATTTGGCCAGGTATCCACTGCATTGGAGGGGATGAATGACAGCTGGAGCGAAAATCTGGCAAGTAATTTTGCCGGAAAGATCACTGCAGCCCAGAAAACCTTTACAAGTGTGACCAATATGCTGGGAAATGGTGCACTTGTAGCAAGCAAAAGTGCATCTACTTTCAGTGAACCGGAGAATCTTTTGGGAATTCTGGCAACTGCAGGCGGAGGCCTTGCCGGGGCAATACCGGATTCCCTGAAAAAGCTGTTTGAAAAGGATGGAATTAAGCTGAAAAGTAACTCTTCAATTCTTACAGACAAGGAAAAGCAGGATGTGATCAATATGCTTCCCCCGGAAATGAGAGATGCGGCATCCCAGTCTAAGAATTTTACTAAGTGGCTGTCAAGTAATTATGACAATCTGCCGGATTCCTGCAAAAAGGAAATAGAGTCCTCATTTTCTTCAGACGAAAAAACGCTTATTTCCATTACAAAGGATGTACTTACAGGAGAAGCGGATATGGACACCCTGGAAAAAGGTGCTGCCTATGTGACGAAATCCGGTATAAAGGGAAATGTCATCCGGTCGGCAGTTGAGGCAGGCTATAATGCCAGGGATAATGCATACTTTAACCAGGCTTATGCAAATGCAGAGAATGAAGCCGCTGCGGCAATGAAAAAAGGTGATGTGGGTGGAACCATTCTGGGAGCTACGAAAATGATAGGCGCGGAGACTGGCAGATTTGCTTATGCGTTTGGAGATACCCTGACCAATATGGCTGGTTATGCCATTAAAAGTGGCGGGGCGAAGGCTGTAAAAACGGTTAGTTCAATGTCAAGCCTGATTACAAATGTGCCGGTTGCAGGTGAGGCAATCCAGAGTGGAGTCCAGGCAGCTGGAAATTTCTTTGATAATGTGGGAAATCTGTTCCTGAATGCGATGTAGGTTATAGTGGAGAAGAGAAAAAATGGAAAATAGAACATTACGGGTTGGTTCTTTAGTTAAATATGGAAATGGAAAAGCCATGGTAATTGGATGCACCTTTGAAGAAGCTGCCAATAAAATGGTGAAAAAGTATCTGGTAGTTCCATACCCTGCAGGGTATACCGGAAAAGATAGTCTTCATGTAATAGAGGCAAAAAATGTGGAGCCTTTTTTTGAAGGCTATCATGGCGCCCTCGCAGGGGCATATACCAAATATATGGATATGCTGGAAATCGCGGCAAATATGACAGATGCAGCCGGTTTCCAAAGAGAAATGGAAAATGCACAAAAAGAACTGGAAAAAGAAATAGAAAGAAACCTGGCAGCTGGTGCAGGAGGTAAAGCTTAATGGAAAAATTATATCCGATCGGAACGGTGGTTAAATTCAATGAAAATCCTCTGGAATATACCATTACAGGTTATTTTCCACAGAATAAGGAAACAGGAGAGGTATTTACTTATATGGCAGTAAATGCGTCATTTGGAATTACCACAGGCCCAGGTGCGATTCTGTTCAATGCAGAGCAGATTGGAAAAGTTATATTCGAGGGCTATAGAGACGAAAAAGCGGATCAGTTTCTTGAAAAACTGGAAAAGGTTCCGGCTATTCTTGCAAACTCTGACCACGCCGGGACAGGAGAATAGAACAGGAGAATCGTATGGGGCTTGGAGATATGTTTGGAAGTTTTGGAGATAGACTTGGAGGCCTTGGAGAGAAGCTTGGTGGTCTTGGAGGAATCCGGGAATCTTCAGAAGAACAACCTACAGGAATTATAATTGCCTGTGGCTGTAATCAGGGATTGAAGCGGAAAAACAATGAGGATAATTTCTATTTCGATGGAAAATACATGCAAAGTGACAACCACGGCCTGGATGAAATCTTAACAGCCAGGAAGGAACTGGACGAGGATGGACTTTTCGTTGTTTTTGATGGAATGGGTGGAATGGATTATGGGGAAGTAGCCTCTTATACAGCTGCCAAGGTAACCAAGGAATTTCTGGCAGTGGAAGAAAACGTGAACCCCTGTGATATCACGCCATCCCTTATGGAACTGTGCCAGCGGCTGAATACCAGTGTGTTTCAGGCCGGGGCAGACAGAGGCTCAGACCGGGTAGGTTCTACTCTGGTGGGGCTGTATTTTCATGCAGGTCAGGTATGGCTCTGCAACCTGGGCGACAGTCCGGCTTATCTTATAAGAGATGGAAAAATGATGTTGATTTCCAAGGAGCACACAGATGCCTGGTATGTGAAAGAGCAGGGCCTGAACCGGAAGCCCTGGCTGACCCAGTACCTGGGAGTAGATCCCCAGTCAATGCGCATCGAACCTTATATAAAAAGCAGATATATAAAGTCTGGTGACTGTTATCTGGTATGCAGCGACGGCGTTACCGATATGGTAAGTGAGCAGGAAATCTGTAACATTCTGACAGGGGAAAAAGATCCTGCCAGGTGTGTGCAGAAACTGATAGAGGCTGCGCTTGCAGGGGGCGGCGTGGATAATATTACAGCGATTGTGTGTAAAGTCAGGTAGAAAATGTCATTCGGGAATTTTGCGGAAAACGGACGTTAATATACTTTGAAATAAGGAGAAAAAAGTGGATAGCAGTACAAATATTTTAATTCCCTGGCCCAATTGGAAAGTGGTAAAAAAGTTGGGACAGGGCGGTTTTGGAAGCGTTTATGAGATCGAAAGAGATCTGGCAGGAATGAAAGAGAAGGCTGCTCTTAAGATCATTTCCAGACCAACGGAAGAGGAACTGGAGAGAGATTACAACAATGGTTACACGGAGCAGACTGTTTCCCGAAAATATACAGACCTTCTGGAAAAATGCGTCGGTGAGTATAAAATGCTGATGGCAATGAAGGGACAGACCAATATTGTCAGCTGTGATGATATTGCAGTGGAACGGCACAAAGACGGAATTGGCTGGGATATTTACATCCGTATGGAGCTTCTGACTCCCCTTAATAAGCGCATTCGGAATGAAATGCTGTCAGAGAAGGAAGTAATCAAGGTAGGAAAAGATATCTGCAAGGCTTTAATGCTTTGTGAGGAAAGAAATATTGTACACCGTGACATCAAACCGGACAATATTATGATCTCCCAGTTTGGAGACTATGAATTGGGAGATTTCGGCCAGGCGAAGATCATGGATCATACGACCATGGGCACGGCAACCGGAACTCCCGGATTTTGGGCACCGGAGGTAATGAACTTCCAAAAATATGGCAAAGAGGCAGATATCTATTCTCTTGGCATGGTGTTGTACATTCTTTTAAATAATAAGAAAATGCCTTTTGTTGGTGCAGATCAGGTTCCAGTTGTGGATGACGTGATGAATGCTATTTCAAGACGCTATCACGGTGCAAAAATTCCAGAGCCCAAATATGGAAGTCCTGCTTTAAAGAAAGTTGTATTAAAAGCCTGCGAGTTCAAAGCTGAAAATCGTTATCATAGTGCAAAGATGATGTATAAAGCACTGGAAATTGCGGAACGTGGTGGAAATCCAGATACAGAAAGCGGAGTTTACAGTGAAAACAGAACCAGCAGCGGAAGCAGAAGCTATGGTGAAAGCAGAACCAGTGGCGGAAGCAGAACCAGTGGTGGAAATAGAACATACGGAGGAAGCAGTAGTTACAGCCAGGGTACGTCAGGTTCCCGAAGCATGAACAACAATTGGGATGCATCAGGAAGCCAGAGCACAGGCAGCAGTTGGGGGGCTTCCAGAGACCAGACTTCCTTTGGTACGAATGGATGGCAGGATACGAAAGGCACAATAGGAAACGCTGGTGCGTCGAAGTCTGCTGGCTCATACTCTGCAGGCAGCAGTAAAGGGAAAGAGAACCAATACAATCAAAAAACAGTAGGCGCAGACTCAGCCTCCAAACAGAAAACGCCAAAAAAAGAAGAGAAAACAACAGTGGAAAAGACGGTTGCCCAGGCTCCGAAAGAGGAAAGCACGAAAAAGGAAAGGGAACTTTCAATTTTTGGAACTATCTGGATGGCGGTTGCAGTGATTGCGATTGGATGGTGTATGTACACATTTGGCCAATACAGATTTGAAACTGCCGGCTGGTATATGACAATCGCTGGTTTAGCTGGTGAAATTGTATTTTTTAGTTATAGTGTTTTTAGAAGTGATAAAACTGCAGAATTTGCTATGTTTATTTATATCTGGAAATTCGCAGCTGATGTGATTGCAGATATAATGATATTGGCCTTGGTGTTTGAAGCGTGGGAAAACATTCCGGATATTGCGTTAGTTGCAGGCTGCTTTGCTGTATTTATATGGCCTGTCTATGTAATGAAAAAGAGTTTTAACGTGTGAAGGTTCACGAAAGAATAAAGCATAAAAGGATCATGCATAAAAGAATTATAACAAGGTTGCTATAAATCGCAGTCCTGTAATCACATCTATATAGGAGGAAAAGGAAAGTATGAAAAAATTACTTGTAGCATCTATTCTTGCGGGCACAATGCTTCTGGGCAGTACAAGCCTGGTAAGCGCAGAGCACATTTTCCGCAATCTGGGAGAACCGGTGTATCAAAGCGCTGCCACTGAATTTTCCGGCGGAGACGGAAGCGAAGAGTCTCCTTATGAAATCAGCTCTGCACAGGAATTACAGCTTCTGTCCGACCTTTTAGGAAACCCGGATGACCGTACTACAGAATATGGACAGAAAAATTACATCCTTACCGCAGATATCAGCCTGAATGATGTTTCTTCATATGAAAGCTGGAAGGAAAAACGTCCGGAATACGACTGGCGTCCCATTGGCCGGGAGTGCAATTTCACGGGAGTATTTGACGGAAATGGCCATACGATCAGTGGTCTATACATAAATGCGGAAAAAACAGAGGACGATGGAAAGAACACGGAATATGGCCTGTTTGCCAATTCCTTTGGAACCATTAAGAATCTGAGTGTGGAAAATGCTTATGTGGAAGTTTCGGGGTATCCTGTTGATATCGGAATCCTTGCAGGAGGTCTGTCAAAGGAAGGAAATGTAACTGACTGTACGATAAATGGAACTGTGAATGGATATGACGGGCATTGCGGTGGAGTGGTCGGAAACGCTTCAGATTGTGGCATAACGAACTGTGAATTTAACGGGACGGTGACCGCTGCTGGAAAAGAAAGCCAGGTAACTTTGGGAGGAATCGCCGGTTATTATATGAGCAGCGAGGGATATGATTACTCCTTTAACGAAGAATTGGATTATGGTTCTTTCGTAATCCAGGCTTGTGTGAACAAGGGAACCATAAGCCTGGAAGATGCAGCCTCTATTAATTCTCATGTGGGAGGAATTGTAGGAAGCGGAGATGGAAATATCATAAACTGTGTCAATGAAGGTACGGTGGAAGGAAGCGATGAAGATAAATCCGGAAGTGCAAATGCAGGAGGAATTATAGGATATTTGTCAGGAAATAATATCAGCAGTTGTACCAATAAGGGAAGCGTTACCTGTCAGGGCGGTAATGCCGGAGGAATTGCAGGAGTGGCACATGTGATGGACAGCCGTTTCCAGGTGGAAATCAGTGATTGTGTAAATGAAGGAATGGTGTCTGCACCTGGATATTACTATGCCGGAATCGTTGGTGACACATATGTAAACGGAAAAGACGGTGTGCTGACAATCTCAGGATGTACCAACCAGCAGGATTTCACAGAAGGAGAAGGGGCTGGTATCGTTCATCATGCATCTCTTTCAAACAATGGAAATATGGTACTTAAGGATGATGTGAATTACGGTGCCATTTCCACAGAGGGACAGGATGCGGCCGGAATTCTTGCTTATGTAACAAACATGGGGGCAAACTGGAATCTTACAGTAGAACGCTGTGTGAATACAGGAGATATCCAGTCTTCTCTCCATGCCGGTGGAATTGTCTGCTTTACATATTTCCCTGCAACCCAGGATCAGAACACCACATTTACAGTTACAGATTGCGAAAACAGCGGAAACCTTTCTACTTCCGAGATCAATGGCTACATAGGTGGAATCGTAGCTGCCGATGGCCTGATGCTTACCAGAACCCAGATCACAGGCTGTAAGAATTCCGGAGATATTACTTTCGAGGGAAATCTGACAGTTGGAAAAGATGAGAAAGAAACTGTGGAGAATAAAAATGCATTCACTTTATCCGTCACAGGAGGCGGTATTGTAGGCCGGGTAGGACAGTCACTTTTACTTAGCACAGACGCCGATAAGCCGGATAAATCAATGATCGGATTAGAAGATGCTCTTGTAACCATCTCCGATTGTGAAAGTACTGGAAATCTGACATCCCAGAAACCAGAAACAGGGGAGGGAGTATCAGAGGAATTTAAGGAAAAGTATGCAGATGTTCTCTGGAAGTCCAGTCTTGGCGGAATCCTTGGGGATTGTTCCTGCGTAGAAGGTTACAGTGTGAAAATTGAAAACTGTACCCATAATGCGGAGAATGAAATTGGAAATCCAGAATTGCAGTAAAAAGGTAATTCCCTACGAATTGCAGTAAAAGGTAAATTCCTATTGAAATAATAGGAATTAAACGCTATAATCTTCTGTATAGGGATTCTGCAAAGCGATTTACTGAAATAGCCATCTACGTCAGTATTGGAATATTGTTGGAAATGACTTTTGAGGTATTGGTAAGAAGGTTTGCAGAATCACAGAGCAGGAGGACTGAAGATGAGAATATCCACGAAGGGTAGATATGCAATAAAATTAATGCTTGATCTGGCGACTAATGACAATGGAGAGCCAATCAGGTTGAAGGATGTAGCGAAGAGACAGGAGATTTCCGAGAAATATCTGGAGCAGATCATTTCCGTGCTGAATAAAGCCGGATATGTGAAGAGCGTCCGCGGCCCGCAGGGAGGTTATTCCTTACAGCGCAGACCGGAAGAATACACCGTAGGTATGATTCTCAGACTGACAGAAGGCTGTCTGTCCCCTGTGGATTGTGTAGCATCAGACGGAGGCGGCTGTGAGAAAGGCGATGCCTGTGTTACCCGTATTCTCTGGAAGAAGATTGACGACGCCATCAATGAGGTAGTAGACAATATCACACTGGGAGATCTTCTGGACTGGCAGGCTGCGAGTGCGGATGATTATGTAATCTAAAGTATTGCTGGCAAAGGCTGAAATGATGATATCAGAGGTAATGATTGCATATATTTTTGCAGGCTTAGCAATTAAGAAACAGGACATTGCATGATGGGAAAACATGTAGTGTCTTGTTTTTTTGCATAAATTCTTTGAGTATACATTGCTATGACGAAAGTAAAAAGCCATCTTTTCGATCAGATCGGTATCAGTTTACAGTTGTGATGCCAAATTTGAATTACAATGTCCCTCAGGATGTCCCTCGGAATGTCCCTCAGGATGTCCCTCAGGAAGATAGTTCTGCTCCGATAGATGTGCAGATTGTGAATATGATAAAAAAGGATAAGAAAATAAGTACAGATAAAATGGCAATTGTGTTAGGAATAAGCTCAAAGACTGTAAAGCGTCATATCAAAGAGCTGAAAATTATTCATTATGTTGGTCGAGGATCTAATGGTCACTGGGAGATTGCTGATAATATTGATTAGTTACAGAGTAGCTATAAGATTTAATGTGCTGAAAAATCTCGTTTCTAACCAGTTGTCGATAACCAGCGGTTTGGCAATCGACACCCAACACATTAAATAGCAACTATATGTCCGCGAATAAAATACAAGTGCACACATTATACAGAAAAAGTTCACAATTTATACAAAAAGTTCTTTACTTTACAACATTGATGTGCTATTCTATTAAAAGCAGGTGCAAGGACGTACAGCTAATGGAGTTCTTGCACCAATTTTAAAAAGAGGAGGAAATGATTATGAAAAAGTCAAAAGCAGTAATTTCCCTTTTGACAGCTTCCGCAATGACAGTTGGTCTTATGAGCACTGGAACTGTTGCATATGCAGCAGAAGAAAGCACCTCTGACCTGAATGTTATGCTGGAAACTCCGGTACAGTCCCTTGACCCACAGCAGGCTACTGATGGAACATCTTTTGAGGTAATCGCAGACTATACCGACGGTCTTATGCAGATGGATTCCGACGGACAGGCGATTCCGGCACTTGCAGAAAGCTATGATTTATCAGATGATGGACTTACCTATACTTTCCATCTTCGTGACGCACAGTGGAGCAACGGTGATCCTGTAACCGCTTCCGATTTCGTATTCGGATGGCAGAGAGCAGTTGACCCGGATGTAGCTTCCGAGTACGCTTACATGTTAAGCGACATTGGCCAGGTTGAGAACGCAGCAGAAATCATCGCTGGTGAGAAAGACAAATCCGAGCTTGGTGTTACAGCAGTTGACGACAAGACACTGGAGGTTAAACTGAATGTTCCAGTATCCTACTTCCTGTCACTGATGTACTTCCCAACTTTCTATCCGGTAAACGAAGCATTCTTTGAGACATGCGCAGATACATTTGGTACTAGCCCAGACACCACACTTTCCAACGGTGCATTCGTACTTGATACCTATGAGCCAGCTGCAACAGAGATCCACCTTACAAAGAACGCTGACTACTACGATGCAGACAATATTTCCCTTCCGGGACTTAACTATCAGGTAATTCAGGATTCCCAGCAGGCTCTTATGAGTTATCAGACAGGCGACCTTGACCTTACACTTGTAAACGGTGAGCAGGTTGACCAGGTTGAAGATGATCCTGAGTTCATGACAATCGGTGCTGGATATCTTTGGTATGTAAGCCCTAACATCTCAGCTGTTCCAGAGCTTGCAAATTTAAATATCCGTATG